>DATDMX010000001.1:0-4381 GCA_036518575.1 Geobacteraceae bacterium
AATATCTGATCGAATCTGATATATATCGCCCGAAATCTCCCTCCCCTTCAAGGGGAGGGTCGGGGTGGGGATGGGTAGTGACGGGGGAGGAAGATGCCCGGCTTAGTGCTATTAAAAAAAAAAGAGCGCCGCAGCGCTCTCTCTTTTCCAATCCTTGTTGTACCTATTGTCTCACTTCCCCCCCGCCAGACGTTGGCGCACGATCTCGAAAAGCACGATCCCCCCGGCCACGGAGGCGTTGAGGGATGACACCCCGCCCTTGAGGGGGATGGTGACGAGGACGTCGCACTTCTTTGCCACGAGGGGGCGAATCCCCTCCCCTTCGCTCCCGATGACGAGAGTCACGTTGCCGCTAAGGTCGTGGCCGTAGATGGATTCCCCCTCCCCGCTCGCCGTGCCGAACACCCAGAAGCCGGCTTCCTTCAGCTGGTCGATGGCGTGGGCGAGGTTCGTCACCCGGGCCACCGGCACCGTCTCCACCGCGCCAGCCGAGGCCTTCTCCACCGCCGGGGTCACCCCCACAGCCCGGTCCTGGGGGATCACGACCCCGTGGGCGCCGGCACAGGCAGCGGTGCGGATGAGAGCACCGAGGTTATGGGGATCCTGGATGGAATCGAGGAGCAGGACGAGCCCCGGCTCACCACTTGCGCGCCAGCGGTCGATAACATCCTCCAGCTCGGCATAGGCGAAGGGGGCCACACGCAGCACCACCCCCTGGTGATGGTCCGTACCGCTGAGGCGGGCAAGGTCGCGCTTGTCGCGGCGACGCACCGGCACCCCGTGTTCCGCGGCAAGCTCGAGGAGCTTTGCCAGGCGCCGCTCGCTCTCGTCGCCGGCCACAAAGAGCTCGAACGCCTCGCGTCCCCCGCGCAGCGCCTCCCGCACCGGGTTAATGCCGTAGAGGATATCGTCTTTCATCCGGCCACGATCTCGTCGACGATGGCCGTGGCCGCTGCCACCGGGTCGCTGGCCGCGGCAATGGGACGGCCGATGACGAGGTAGTCGGCCCCTGCCCGCACGGCTTCTGCCGGGGTCATGATGCGCTTCTGGTCATTGGCGGCGGCAAAGGTCGGCCTGACACCAGGGGTGACGATGAGGAAGTCGGGGCCACACGCCTCGCGAATGAGCCCCACTTCGAGGGGCGAGGCAACGACACCGTCAATTCCCGAATCCTTGGCGAGTTTGGCCAGGCGCACCACCATCTCGGGGACCGGCAGGTCGATTCCCACTTCCTTGAGCGTCGCCTCGGTGGACGAGGTGAGGATCGTCACGGCGAGGAGTTGCGGCCGGTCGGCACCGGGGCATTCCTTTTTGAGGGCAGCCGCGGCCTGCGTCATCATCTCGCGGCCGCCGAGGGCGTGGAGATTGAAAAGCCGGCTTCCCAGACGGGCAGCCTCCACAGAGGCCATGGCCACGGTGTTAGGGATGTCATGGTACTTGAGGTCGAGGAACACCTCTCCGCCCCGCTCCATGATGGCCCTCACCACGGCCGGGCCGCAGGCGGTGAAGAGCTGTTTGCCCACCTTGAACATCCCCACGTGGGGGGCGAGGGTGTCCGCCCAGCGCTCGGCCTCGGCCAGGGTCTCCACATCGAGGGCGAATATGATTTTCCGACGTGCTTCGTCGCGGGTCATGATTATCTCCTGAAGGTTACTGTTTGAGCGCCTCTTCCACGAGAGCGCGCACGCGGGCCACGGCCTCGGCCACCGACAGGAGCTGGACTTCGCCGCTCTTCCTGTCCTTGAGCTCCACCTTGCCGTCCGCTAGGTTCTTAACCCCGACGACGATGCGCAGCGGTATGCCGATCAGGTCTGCGTCCTTGAACTTGAAGCCCGGCCGCTCGTCGCGGTCGTCGAGAAGCACCTCCACGCCGGCAGCGGCAAGCTCCTCGTAGATGGCGTCTGAGGCCTTGGCCACCGCCTCCTCCTTGTAGTTCAGGGCGGAGACGATGCAGTGGAAGGGCGCAATGGGAATGGGCCAGATGATGCCGTTCTCGTCGTAGTTCTGCTCGATGCAGGCCGCCACGGTGCGGGAGACACCGATGCCGTAGCACCCCATGAAGATGATCTGCTCTTTCCCTTCGGCATCGAGATACGTGGCCTTCAGGGCCTCGGAGTACTTGGTGCCGAGCTTGAAGACGTGGCCCACCTCGATGCCGCGCCACATCTCCATCTTGCCGTCGTCGCAGCGCGGGCAGGAATCGCCGGGGACCACGTTCCTGAGATCCGCGAAGCGCTCCACCCGGAAGTCCCGCTCCAGGTTCACGTTCTTGAGATGGAGGTCCTTGGCGTTTCCGCCGGTGACGAAGTTCTTCATCCCCTGGACCGAGAAATCGGCGATGATCCGGGCCTTCAGCCCCACGGGGCCGGCAAAGCCAACCGGTGCGCCGGTCACCTTCTCCACCACGCTGTCCGGGGCCATTTCCAGCTCCGTGCACCCCAAGAGGTTCTTCAGCTTGATCTCGTTCAGCTCGTAGTCACCCCGCACGAGGGCCACCACCGGCTCCTCGTCAGCCACGAAGATGAGGCACTTCGCCATGAGACTGTGGGGGACGTGGAGGAAAGCGGCCACCTCGTCGATGGTGCGCTTGTCGGGCGTGGCGACCTTTTCCAGGGGCCGCGGCTCCGCATGCTCTAGAGCCGCCCCGGGCCGCACCTCGGCCTTCTCCACGTTGGCTGCGTACTCGCAAGCCGAGCAGGACACGATGGCATCCTCGCCCGACTCGGCCAACACCATGAACTCGTGGGAGGACGAGCCGCCGATACTGCCGGTATCGGCCTCAACGGCGCGGAATTTCAGGCCGCAGCGCTCGAAGATGCGGCGGTAGGCCTTGTACATCTTGTCGTAGGAGATATCGGCCGCGGAGCTGTCCACGTCGAAGGAGTAGGCGTCCTTCATGAGGAACTCGCGGCCGCGCATGAGGCCGAAGCGGGGGCGGATCTCGTCGCGGAACTTCCCCTGGATCTGGTAGAGGTTAAGCGGCATCTGGCGGTAGCTTCGCACCTCGCGGCGCACGAGGTCGGTCACCACCTCTTCGTGCGTCGGTCCGAGGCAAAACTCGGCATCCTTCCGGTCCCGAAAGCGCAGGAGCTCCTTGCCGTAGAACTCCCAGCGGCCCGACTCCTGCCAGAGCTCGGCCGGCTGCACCGTGGGCATGAGGATCTCGATGGCGCCGGCACGGTCCATCTCCTCGCGCACGATGTTCTCCACCTTCCTAAGGGATCTCAGCCCCAGGGGGAGGAAATTGTAGACGCCGGCGGCAAGCTTTCGGATCATGCCGGCTCTGAGCATCAGCTGGTGGGAGATGACCTCGGCGTCGGAGGGAGTCTCCTTCACCGTGGGTATGAAGTAGCGTGAGTAGCGCATGGCGGTTTCCTTTGTCGTTTATGGAATTAGACAGTATTCGATCTTGCGGCTCAAAGCAGAATCAATCCCAGATTCGCTTAACGCCGTATCGGGCAAGTGTTTCGTCAGCGGAAACAAGGGTCAGTTTTTCCGTCAGAGCCTGGGCGACAAGGAGGCGGTCGAAAGGGTCCCGATGGTGGAACGGCAGGGCCTCCACCTTCGCCACGTGTCTGAACTCGATGGGAAGGAGATGAAAACCATTGACCGTCATCTCTTCGGGGATGAACCGTTCCACCGGCTGAGACAGGCGCAGCTTGCCAAGGCTGCACTTGATGGACAGCTCCCAACAGCTGGCAAGACTTACCAGACACTCATTCCTTGCGTCGGCTATCGCTTTACGGGCTGGGCGGGAAAGCGAAGGATCGTCGGCGACCCACCAGAGGAACGTGTGCGTGTCGAGGAGAAGGCGCATCACACGTACTCGGCGAAGTCGGGAGGCGTCTCGTCGAAATCCGGAGCGATGAAGAGGATCTTTCCTTTGGCTGACCCCGGCGTGCGCTGCTTTTTGACCCTGGTCACCGGAACAAGCTTTACGAGTGGCTTGTTGTCCCTGGCAATAACAACTTCTTCCCCGAGCTGTGCTTTCTGCACCAGCTCGGACAAGTGCGATTTTGCTTCGGCAATGTTAAATTGGCTCATGTCTCACTCCTTCATGGTCATTTTACATGACCAACGTGAGGGAGTCAATCATACCCTGAGTGCGGGCGGCCACGGTGGCCAACACCCCTAGGGTTTCTCCTTCACCAAATTCTCCACCTCGGCCAGAAGCGCGTCGGCCATCTCGTTTTCCGGCACCTTGCGCACCACCTCGCCATGGCGAAAGAGAAGCCCCTCGCCTCGGCCGCCGGCGATGCCCACGTCGGCCTCCCGCGCCTCGCCGGGGCCGTTCACGACGCATCCCATGACCGCCACGGTAATGGGGGCCTCGACCCCCTTCAGGCGCTCCTCGATCTCGTTCGCCACGCCGATCAGGTCG
>DATDMX010000002.1:0-2085 GCA_036518575.1 Geobacteraceae bacterium
CGGGCGAGCATGGTCCGCGCGCCGGCAACGAGGGAGGCGACGTTCGTCTTCCCCTGCTCCACCACGAGGGCAAGCCGGCAGGGGGCATCGGCCAGGAAAGAGGCGCGGGCGGCCGCAGCCAGGCGGCGCAGCTCGCTCCACGGGGTATCGGCCCCGATGCCGGCCAGAGACTCGGCGAGGCGGGCCGGAGTGTCGGCGCCGAAGGGAAGGATCTGCACGTCGCCGTCCCAGTCGGCGGCAAGCTTTTCGCGGTTGTGTTCCTCGACGATGCAGTGGAAGTTGCTCCCGCCGAAACCGAGGGCGCTCACCGCAGCCCGGCGCGGATGACCTTCCCGGGGGAGCCAGGGACGTTTCGCGGTGGAAATGTAGAAGGGGCTTCCTTCTGCCGTCACGTCCGGCAAGGGCCGGTTCACCTTGATGGTGGGAGGAAGGACCTTGTGGTGCAGGGCGAGGGCCGCCTTGATAAGCCCCGCCGAGCCGGCGGCTGCCTTGGTGTGGCCTATCTGCGACTTCACCGAGCCGAGGGCGCACCAGGGGGTGTCGCCGTCGCCGTAGACCTCGCGCAGGGCCGATACCTCCACCGCGTCGCCCACCTTGGTCCCCGTGCCGTGGGCCTCCACGAGCTCCACCGTGTTCGGGGCGAGGCCCGCCTGGCGATAGGCCTCGACAAGCGCCTTCTTCTGGCCGGCGGCGCTCGGGGCGTAGATCGCCTCCCCCTTGCCGTCGCTCGAGGAGCCGATACCGCGAATGACGGCATAGATCCGGTCACCGTCCCGCTCGGCGTCGGCCAAGCGATTCAGCACCACGACCCCGAGCCCCTCGCCGAGGGTGGTGCCGTCGCCGTCGGCGTCGAACGGCCGGGCGTCGCCAGAGGGAGAAAGAGCCGGGGTCTTGCTGAAGCACATGTACATGAAAATGTCGTTGAAGGTATCGATCCCGCCCGAAACCACCATGTCGGCCCGGCCGGCGGCCAGCTCCAGCGAGGCGAGGTTGAGGGCGGCCAGCGAGGAGCCGCAGGCGGCATCCACCACGCAGTTGGTGCCGCCAAGATCGAACTGCTTGCTGATTCTTCCTGCCACCACGTTGCCGAGAAGCCCCGGGAAGGAGTTCTCCTGCCACGGCACATAGGAGTCGCCGATGCGGGCAATGACGTCTTCGGCAACGCTCTCCTCCACTCCCGCCTCTTTGAGGGCCTGGCGCCAGAGGGGATGGCCGAGGCGGGCCCCCAGCGGAATGACGAGCTCCAGCGCTCCTGTTACGCCGAGGATGACGCTCACCTTGTCCCGATCGAAGCTGCGCCCGGTGCCGTAGCCCGCATCGTTCAGCGCCTGGCCGGCGGCCACGAGTCCGAGAAGCTGGGAGGTGTCGATGGCTTCGAGGGTGTTGGGAGGGATGTTGTACGTGAGCGGGTTGAAGGCCACCGGTGAGATGAAACCGCCGCGCCTGCCGTAGGTCATGTCGGGTGATTTGGGGTCGGCATTGAAGTAGTCGCCGGGGCGCCAGTGGGTAGGCGGGACCTCGGTGATGGCATCGACGCCGTTCTTGATGTTTGCCCAGTAGGCGCCGAGGTTGTCGGCCTTGGGAAAGAGACACCCCATGCCGATGATGGCGATCGGCTGAAACGGCACGGCGGGAGCAGCAGTCGTTGCGGAATCGGTTTTCTTCACCTCAGGTACTCCTTGATCAGTAAAGGATCGAGCGGGGTCGGGCGGGATGCTTCCGGCGGGAGTGCGGCTCCCTGGCAGCGCAGCGAGGAGGCTCGCTGCACCACGGCGGCGCCGTGGAGAAGATTGAGCGCCACGTCGGCCACGCGCCGGTTAGCAAGCTCCGCGAACCGGGAACCGTGCCCCCATTCGTTGAACGCCCCCATGGCCGGTCCGCACCAGACCTGGTAGTCGATCTGGCGGCCCGCCTCGCCGTCCTTGGCCCAGTGGGCCGCCTGCCCCAGGTACCAGCGGAAGACGAGCGCCATGCGGTGCTTCGGGTCACGCTCGGCCCGCTCCACCTGGCGCGGGTCGCGCTGCAGAAAATAGGCGCGGGTCTGGCTCCAGATGGCCTCGCAGGAGGAACGGAGCACCGTCTTCT
>DATDMX010000003.1:0-3048 GCA_036518575.1 Geobacteraceae bacterium
AAGTACCCGATTTCACATGCACTCACATCATTGAATGGCGTAGCCCCCGAGGCGGATGAAAAACCAGCTGCTAAGCCGGGCGCCAAAATACATCATCTCCCCCACTCCATCTGGAAAAAGAAGGAAGGCGAAGCCCACTCCCCCCTCGACATCGCCATCGCGCGGAGCAGGGATTTCTTTTTCCGCGAGCAGCTCCCCGCCGGATACTGGTGGGCCGAGCTGGAGTCGAACGCTACCATCACTGCCGAATACATCATGCTCTTCCACTTCCTCGGCATGGTGGACCGGGAGAAAGAGCGCAAGATGGCCAACTACCTCCTGCGCCAGCAGACGGAAGAGGGGTTCTGGGCCATCTACTACGGCGGTCCCGGCGATCTTTCCACCACCATCGAGGCCTATTTCGCCCTGAAGCTGGCCGGCTACCCGGCCGATCATCCGGCCATGGTCAAGGCCCGCGCCTTTGTCATCGAAAACGGCGGCATCATCAAGAGCCGGGTCTTCACCAAGATATTCCTCGCCCTCTTCGGCGAGTTCGCCTGGTTCGGCGTTCCGTCCATGCCCATCGAGCTCATGCTTCTCCCCAACTGGGCCTACTTCAACATGTACGAGCTCTCCAGCTGGTCGCGGGCTACCATCATCCCCCTCTCCCTCGTCATGGCGGAGCGCCCGGTGAGAAAGCTCCCCCCCAATGCCCGGGTGCAGGAGCTCTACGTCCGGCCGCCGCGCCCGATCGACTACACCTTCACCAAGGAAGACGGCATCTGCACCTGGAAGAACTTCTTCATCGGCGTTGACCACATGCTCAAGGTCTACGAGAAGAGCCCCATCCGTCCCTTCAAGAACAAGGCGCTCGCTGCAGCGGAAAAATGGGTCCTCGAACACCAGGAGCCCACGGGCGACTGGGGCGGCATTCAGCCGGCCATGCTCAACTCGGTGCTGGCACTCCACTGCCTCGGCTACGCCAACGACCATCCCGCAGTGGTAAAGGGGCTGGAGGCGCTGGCCAACTTCTGCATCGAGGACGAGAACACCCTCGTGCTCCAGTCATGCGTCTCGCCGGTGTGGGACACGGCACTCGCCCTGAAAGCCCTCGTCGACTCGGGGGTCCCGACGGACCACCCGGCGGTGGTGAAGGCGGCCCAGTGGCTTCTCGAGCGCGAAGTACGCAAGAACGGCGACTGGAAGATCAAGTCCCCCGAGCTGGAGCCGGGCGGCTGGGCCTTCGAATTCCTCAACGACTGGTATCCCGACGTGGACGACTCGGGCTTCGTCATGTTGGCCATCAAAGACGTCAAGGTGAAGGACGAGAAGCGCAAGGAACTGGCCGTCAAGCGGGGCATCGCCTGGTGCCTCGGCATGCAGAGCAAAAACGGCGGCTGGGGCGCTTTCGACAAGGACAACACCAAGTACCTCCTCAACAAGATTCCCTTCGCCGACCTGGAAGCCCTCATCGATCCGCCCACGGCCGATCTCACCGGCAGGATGCTGGAGCTCATGGGTACCTTCGGCTACCCCAAGGACCACTCGGTGGCGGTCCGGGCGCTGGACTTCATCAAGGAGAACCAGGAGCCGGAAGGAGGCTGGTGGGGGCGCTGGGGCGTGAACTACATCTATGGCACCTGGTCGGTCCTCTGCGGCCTTGCCGCCATCGGCGAAGACCTCTCCCAGCCCTACATCAGGCGGGCGGTGAACTGGCTGAAATCCCGGCAGAACCTGGACGGCGGCTGGGGCGAGACCTGCGAATCGTACCACGACGCGACGCTTGCCGGCGTGGGTGTCAGCACGCCCTCTCAGACGGGGTGGGCACTCCTGGCCCTCATGGCTGCCGGCGAGGTGGATTCGTCGAGCGTCGAGCGCGGCATCCAGTACCTCCTCTCCACCCAGAAGGGCGACGGCACGTGGGACGAGGACCAGTTCACCGGCACCGGTTTCCCCAAGTACTTCATGATCAAGTACCACATCTACCGCAACTGTTTCCCCCTCACCGCCCTCGGCACGTACCGGAGCCTGCGGCATCGCAAGGATTGAGAGCATTCTGCCAAACAGCGGCGTACCATCCGTAGGGGCGGGTTTCATATCCGCCCCTACATCGGTTTTATGAGTCTGTATGAAAGCGTTCGTCACCGGTGCCACCGGCTTCATAGGCGCAAGCCTGACAAGAGAGCTTCTGAAGGAGGGATATGCGGTAACGGTGCTGGTGCGTCCCGGCTCCGACCGAAGAAACCTCGCCGGCCTCGCCGTGGAGATCTGCGAAGGCGACCTCTGCCAGCCCGAATCGCTGGCGCGGGGCATGGCCGGTTGCGACACCCTCTTCCATGCTGCCGCCGACTATCGTCTCTGGACGAAAGACCCTTCGTCCATGTACGAAATCAACGTGCAGGGAACGCACAACGTCCTCGATGCGGCCCTCAGGGAAGGTGTTTCCCGGGTCGTCTACACGAGTAGCGTCGGCACCCTGGGCAATCCCGGCGACGGCACTCCCGGCACCGAAACGACGCCGGTGACGCTGGCCGACATGGTGGGCCCCTACAAGAAGAGTAAATTCCTCGCCGAACGGGAAGCTGAAAGTTTCGTGCCCCGGGGACTACCCCTCGTCATCGTCAACCCCTCCACCCCCGTCGGGCCGCTCGACATCAAGCCCACGCCCACCGGCAAGATCATCGTCGATTTCCTCAACGGGAAGATGCCGGCCTATCTCGACACCGGCCTCAACATCATCGACGTGGAAGACTGCGCCCGCGGCCATATCCTCGCCGCCCGACACGGCCGCGTCGGCGAAAAATACATTCTCGGCAACGAAAATCTCACCCTGAAAGAGATTTTCGCCCGACTCGAACGGATTGCCGGGCTCCCCGCGCCGAAGATCCGTCTGCCCTACACCCCCATACTCCTCGCTGCCTATGTGAACGAGGGGATCGCCCGACTGACAGGCAAAGAACCGCTCATCCCCCTGGCAGGCGTGCAGATGGCAAAAAAATTCATGTTCTTCGACTCGGCCAAGGCGGTTCGCGAATTGGGACTGCCGCAACGGCCGGCGACGGACGCCCT
>DATDMX010000004.1:0-2358 GCA_036518575.1 Geobacteraceae bacterium
GGACTGACCATGCTGGTCGCGATGGGCACGGCGATGGCCGCGGACAAGGTTGCTCTGCCCAAAGGATCTGACAAGTGGGAGAAGAGCAAGCAGAAGATGGTGACGGACAAGAACTCCCTCTTCTACGGCAGCCACTACATCTATGCCGACAAGAAGGCCTTCTCCGCCTACAAGGGCGGGGGGAAATACCCGGAAGGAAGCCGCTTCGTCGTCGCCTACTACAACATCAAGGAGGTGGCGGGCAAGCCGGTGGAGGGGAAGAAGAACATGGTCGTCCTCATGGAAAAGAACAAGAAGCACGCCGAGACCGGCGGTTGGCTCTTTGCCGGCTTTACCCCCGAGGGAAAACCCTCCGGCCTCGACCCGGTGAAGAACTGCTTCGAGTGCCACGTGAAGGAAGCCAAGGACCGGGACTTCGTCATCTCCCGGCATGCTGACTTCAAGTAAAGAGACCGCGCGGACTCACTTCCATGCACCTCATCGCCATCGAACGCTGCACCGACTATGACTCGGCCTCCGTGGGAGAGGCGCTCCTGCGCCTCCTCGCCCCCCTTGGCGGCATGGCCGCCTTCGTCAAGCCGGGTGAGCGGGTCCTTCTCAAACCAAACATGCTCTCGGCCAAGCCGCCGGAGAAGGCGGTCACGACCCACCCGGCCATCCTCGGGGCGGTTATTGCGCTCGTCAGGGAGGCGGGGGGAATCCCCCTTGTGGGCGATTCCCCGGGGATCGGGAGCCAGCACAGGGTGGCGGAAAGATCCGGGATGCTGAGGGTCGTGGAGGAGAGCGGCGCGCAGTTCGTTCCCTTCGACGAGACGGCGGAAGTGGCGGGAAAGGGTACCTTCCGACGCTTCGAGCTTGCCCGTCCCTACCTGGAAGCCGACCGGGTCATCAACCTCCCCAAACTCAAAACCCACGAGATGATGACCCTCACCTGCGGGGTGAAAAATCTCTTCGGCGCCGTGGTGGGGACCGCCAAGGCCGGCTGGCACCTCAAGGCAGGCGCCGACCGCGATCTCTTCGCGCGCCTCCTCCTGGAAATCTACGAGCTTCGGCCTCCCGACCTCACCATCGTCGACGCCGTGACCGCCATGGAGGGGGACGGCCCGGGAAGCGGCGACCCGCGTCACGTGGGACTTCTTCTCGCCGGGGAGAACCCCATCGCGGTGGACACAATCGCCGCGGAGATCGCCGGCATCCCGAAGCGTCTCCTCTATGTGGAGCGGGCAGCGCAGCGCCTCGGCCTCGACGGCGCCGACCGCGCCACCATCACCACCACGGGGCTCCCCCTGGACCAGGCCCGCGTGCCCGATTTCCGCCTGCCTCACATCTCCGACGTCCAGTTCGGCCTGCCCGCGTTCCTCAAGAACCGTCTGCGCCACTACCTCACGTCCCGTCCTGCCGCCATCGAGGAAAAGTGCCGCCTCTGCGGGGTTTGCCGCGACGCCTGCCCCCCCCGGGCCATCACCATCGAGGGAGGGAAGCTCCACTTCGACTACCACCGCTGCATCCGCTGCTTCTGCTGCCGCGAACTCTGCCCCGACGGTGCCCTCACCGTCAGGGAGGGCGCACTCCTCAAAATCATCAAGAAATGCACATAGCAAATTCAATCCGGGCCTCCATTGACAATCGTTCGGGCGAGCATTATCATATAAGTATCCTCGAGGAAAGTCACACAGGGAGGGAATTCCCAGAAAGGAGACCCGGTCGATATGTGGACAACAATTTATATGCTTCGCCCGGTAACCCGCTGCAAGGAGGGTTGCCCTAGTTAGCCCGCCGGCACCAACGGCGGGCGTTCCCAAGAGGCCCCCTGGTACATCGTTCCAGGGGGCTTTTCTTTTTTGGCTCCCCGGGAATTCCGGGAGCTGCGGGGGGAGTCTCGGGAGTGAAGGGAGAGCCTGAGCGGCGAGCGGACCGCCGCCGGGAAGAACATGCCACAGGGGAGCTGTTGACCTCTGCCGGCAGCGTCGGCACCTTGTGTGACAAGGTCCGCAGCTCAGCCTCGACTGGAACGGACGAGGCTCCCCCCGCAGCTCGCAGCCACGGAATGCCCCATCCCCGAATCATCCTCTCTCCTCATGTGCGGAAAAATCTTGACAAAGCATGGCCATTATTGAACAATCGTTCAGGTGAACGAGCGTTCAGCAGATCGCCACACATCGAGGTCCGCCATGAAGAAAATCATCATCCCCGCCATTATTGTCATCATCGCCCTCTCCGCGGGGATCTACTTTTTCAGCCGCAAGCCCCAGCCACCCTCCTACAAGACCGCCAAGGTGGAGCGAGGCGACATCGTCTCCGCCGTGGCTGCCACGGGCAACCTGGCCGCAGTGGTGACGGTGCAGGTCGGCACCCAGG
>DATDMX010000005.1:0-2116 GCA_036518575.1 Geobacteraceae bacterium
CGCCGTGCCGGTGAATGATTCGCTGGACCGTGGCAAGGCCGATGCCTGACCCGGCGAATTCATCCTCGCGGTGGAGCCGCTGAAAGGGCTGGAACAGCCTGCCCACTTCCTCCATGGCAAAGCCGGCACCATTGTCCCGCACGAAGAAGATCTTTTCCCCGTCGCGCAGCGTTGTCCCGAACTCTATGCACGCATCGGGAACCCTGGCGGTATACTTCCAGGCATTGCCCATGAGGTTTTCCAGGGCCACCTTCAGGAGCGCGGAGTCCCCCGAGACGCGCAGATTCTTCTCCAGCACGAACTCCACCTTGCGTTCGGGTTCCGCCATCTGCAGCTCCAGCGATACGATGCGGGCAAGCTCTCCCAGGTCGGTCTCCTGCCGGTCGAGATCCTTGCGCGCCAGTCGCGACAGATCGAGCATGGCCGTAATCAACCCCGCCATCTTTTCACTCGCCTCGCAAATGTATTCCACGAACTTTTGGCCATTCTCGCCGAGGCATTCGGCGTATTCGTTTCTCAACTCCTGGGCACTTATGTAGACCCGGGACAGGGGATTCTTCAGGTCGTGGGAAAGGGAGTAGCCGAAGGCCTCCAACTCGCGGTTGGCGCTTTCCAGGTCAGCTGCCCGCGTGGCGAGGTTCCTGTTGAGTGCTTCAATCTCCTCCTCGGCCTGCTTGCGTTCGGTGATGTCGGTGGTGAGGCCGAGGATGCACTTTTCGCCGTGCAGGTTGATGATGCAGGCCGACATCAGGACGGTGCGCACTATCCCTGCCCTGGTCCTGATGGTGAACTCGAAGTTGTTGAGTTCTCCCGCCTCCATAAGGCTCGCCACCATGCGCTCCCGCGACGTCGGGTCGTGACAGAGACCGAGTTCGATGGCACTCCTGCCGAGCGCCTCTTCGCGCGTGTAACCGGTCAGCACCTCGAAGCTCCGGTTCACCTCCAGGAATGCTCCGTCCGCGGCCCTCGTTATGGCCAGGGGGATGGGTGAGGTGTTGAAGGCGCGGGAAAATTTTTCCTCCGACTTCTTCAGCGCCTCTTCCGCCTCCTTGAGCTCGGTAATTTCGTTGTTCAGGACGATGACGCACCGTTGTCCGTCCAGCTCCACCACGCATGCCGACAGAAGCCCCGTGCGGCGGCGCCCCCCCTTGTCATGCGCCATGAATTCGAAGTTGTACACTTCCCCCTTCTCCCTGAGTATCTCCAGCAGGCGGGTGCGCTCGCCTGGATCGTTCCAGATGGGAAGGTCGGTCGCTACCTTGCCGATCACCTCCTCCCGCCAGTAGCCCGTGGCCCGTTCGAAAGCCCGGTTGACCTCCACGTATCTCCCGTCCGACAGAGTGGAAATACTGATGGGGATCGGTGCGGTGGCGAATATCCGCGAGAACATCTCCTGCGACTTCTTGAGCGCGGTCTCGGCCTTGTGGCGCTCGGTGACGTCGCGCACGTTGAAGAGAAGCCCCTTGATGGTCGGATCGTGCAGAAGGTTGCGCCCCACCGTTTCGCAGACGCGCCAGGTTCCATCGCCGGCTGCAAGCCTGTTGACGAGCCTGCTCGTCGCGCCCGGCTCGGCAAGGAAGGTGGAAAACGCATCCTGGGCAAGGGGAATGTCGTCGGGGTGGACGTGGTCGAAGATGTTCGTTCCCACCTTCTCATCCGGGAGGTAGCCGAGGAGTTGGCTTATGGCGGGGGAAGAGGCGCGGATCGTCCCGTCGGGATCTATGATGGCAATCATGTCTGACGAACTTTCGAAGAGCGTGCGGAACCGTTCTTCGCTGCGGCGAAGCGACTGCTCCGCCTCCTGTTGTTTCAAGCGGGCCAGCCCCGTATCGGCGAGGAAGCCGACGAAATTCGTGTAGTACGCCATGATGTCGGCGACGCTCTTTCTGCTCATGACGGGAACCTGGGACAGGGCGGCCAGGTAGGCGTCGAGGTCGAAGCCGCACTCCGTTCCGAGGCGGCGGAAGAAGTCGCGATCGATGGTCTCGTCGTCATAGAAAAACTGGCCGAGGAAGAGGGTGGCCACGTGGTCGTCGGCGATGAGGATGGGCACTCCCACGTCCCAGAGGCCGTTCTTGCACTTGTACTGGACGTAGCTGCCATCGTGGAGGTGGGA
>DATDMX010000006.1:0-3179 GCA_036518575.1 Geobacteraceae bacterium
GGGAAGCGGCCTCTCTCATGGCGTGCAGATCGAGGGACTCCCGCAGATGCCAGGCGTAGAAGCGTCCCAGGGGGGAGCGGCGCGGGGCGTTACGGATAGTATAGCGATAGTGCTTGCCGACTGCATCGCGCCGCGGGTCGAAGCCATTCTCAACTTCCTCGGCCTCACGCACGGCGATATCCTGAGGAAGGAGCGAATTGAGGCCATCCGCGAAAGCCCGCAGGGGAATCGTTTTCGTCGTCGTGAAGGAAGCAACCATCCCCCGGGCATGGACACCGGCGTCGGTTCGGCCCGACGACCGGAGCCTCACAGACTCCTTCAGGAGCTTGGCCAACCCGGCCTCAAGCACCTCCTGGACGGAAAGTCCGTTCGGCTGCACCTGCCAGCCGCAATACCCGGTGCCGTCATATTCCACCAAGAGTCTGATGGTGCGCACCACTAAGTTCTCGTGCTCCGCCTCACCCATCGTGAATCACTGCGCCGGCAAGACGATGCGGAACCCCGTGTTGGCGCTCGCCGTTCCCTGCTTCCCCTTTACCCTTCGCGTCGTGCGCAGGCCGGCCGGCTGCTCGTTGCACGAGCCTCCCCGCTGCACCCGCGAAAGACCATTGTCGGGCCCGGTCGGATTGTCGCGCTTGCTCTTGCCGTAGAAGGCAGGGTCGTAGTAATCTCCGACCCATTCCCAAACATTGCCGCTCATGTCATAGAGCCCCAGGCCGTTCGGCCGTTTCTTCCCCACCGGCTGGATCTTTCCACGGGCGTTGGCCAGATACGCGGCGTAGTTCTTCACCTCGCGCTCCTTGCTCGTCCCGGCCCACTTCTCTTTCTTGCCGCCGCTGCGGGCCGCATACTCCCATTCGGCCTCGGTGGGAAGGCGGTATTTCTTCCCGCTCGCCTTTGCGAGCTTTCTCAGGAATTCCGTGACGTCATCCCAGCTGACATTCTCGACAGGGCAGCGCTCGCCGCAGGCCTTGGCAAAGGAGGGATTGCTCCCCATCACCTTCTGCCATTCTCCCTGGGTTACCTCGTACGCGCCCAGATAGAAGTCATTGACGCAGACCTCGTGTGCCGGCCGCTCTTCCTTGCCGCCACCACCGAAGACATCTCCCATCTTGTAGCACCCGCCTTTGACGAAGACGAACTGCATGCCGGTCGTCGGGTCCCGGAACCCCTTCCTGCCGGTGTAGATCTCCCACGCCGGCTCTTCGGAAAGGCCAGCAGGAAAATCGGCCAAAACATTCCACCTGATCTTTTTGCCGCTGCCGACACGGACCTTGCCGATATCGCCATCAAGATGGAGCTTGTCCCCCGAATACGTCTTGCCCGCCACGATCACGGTCAGATTGACGGTGTCGTCATGCTCGCCTTTCTCTCCCTTGAGATCGTACGTGAAGACCATCTCGTTTTCGTCCCGCTCGGCGCTGAGGTTTCCGACCTGAGCTGCAAAACAGGCCCCGACCGGAAACGAGCAGATCAGTGCAACAAGGAATATCGCTTTTTTCAGCATAAGTTCTTTGTCCTCCTTCTCGCGAGAGGGCTGCGGCGCGCGGGCCGCAGGGGGAATCGGGCCAGTTTCCGCACCACGAAAAAAGCGGCCGGGGATATCCCCGGACCGCTTTGATTCCATGGCGGCAGATGCCGCTGTCTGCTACTTTTCCGTGAGAATGCGCAGCATGCGGCGCAGCGGCTCGGCAGCACCCCAGAGGAGCTGGTCGCCGCAGGTGAAGGCCTGGAGGTACTGGGGCCCCATTTTCATCTTGCGTACGCGGCCGACGGGAACGGTCAGAAGTCCCGAAACTGCCGCCGGTGTCAGCTGGGCCAGGGTTTCTGCCTTGGTATTGGGGACGAATTTGACCCACTGGTTGTCGTTCTTGATGAGCTCTTCGAGATCGGCCAGCGGCACATCCTTGGTGAGCTTGATGGTGATCGCCTGGCTGTGGCAGCGCATGGCGCCCACCCGCACGCAGATGCCGTCGACCGGGATAGGTGACGTGGTGCCGAGGATCTTGTTGGTTTCGGCGAACCCTTTCCACTCCTCGCGGCTCTGGCCGTCTTCCACCTCGCGGTCGATCCAGGGAAGGACGCTTCCCGCCAGGGCGTGGCCGAATTCCTTCTTCGGGATGGCATCGCCGCGAAGCTCCGCCGTAACCCTGCGGTCGATCTCGAGGATAGCCGAGCCCGGATTCTTGAGAAGCTCGGCCACCGAACCGTGCAGGACACCCATCTGGGAGAGGAGCTCGCGCATGTTGGGAGCGCCGGCGCCGCTGGCGGCCTGGTAGGTCATGGAGGAGAGCCATTCCACGAGGCCGGCGCGGAAGAGGCCACCGAGTGCCATGAGCATGAGGCTCACCGTGCAGTTGCCGCCGATGAAATCCTTGTCTCCACGGGCCAGGGCCGCGTCGATGACGTTACGGTTCACCGGGTCGAGGATGATGACGGCATTGGGCTCCATCCGCAGCGTGCTGGCGGCATCGATCCAGTACCCTTTCCAGCCGCTCTTTCGCAGCTCGGGATGCACCGCCTTGGTGTAGTCGCCCCCCTGGCAGGTGAGGATCACGTCGAGCTTCTTCAGCTCTTCGATATCCGACGCGTTTTTGAGGGTGCCGGCGTTCATGGGCGCGGGCTGCCCTGCCTGGGATGTGGAAAAGAATACCGGCTCTATCCCGGCGAAGTCGTTTTCCTCCTGCATGCGCTGGAGAAGTACCGAACCAACCATACCACGCCAACCGACAAGTCCGACTTTCATAGCTCACGATCCTTTTCTTGGATAGTTATTGGCTCAACAAACTATACATGCCACGGCGAAACAATGTAAAGAGCTTTTGTATCCGTCGGCGGTCCTATTTCAGATAGGTACCAACAAGAATCTCGGCGATCTGGACCGCGTTGGTGGCAGCGCCCTTGCGCACGTTGTCGGCAACGACCCACAGGTTGAGACCGTTGGCGATGGTGTCATCTTCGCGGATACGCCCCACGAGTGTCAGATCCTGGCCGGCAGCATCCACCGGCATGGGGTAGTCGCCGTTCGCGGGGTCGTCCACGAGTTGCACGCCCGGTGCACCATCGAGGAGTTCCCTCGCCTTGACGGCATCAAGCTTTTTCACGGTTTCGATGTTCACTGATTCGCAATGCCCGTAGAAGACCGGGACACGGACGGCGGTGGCGGTCACCCGGATATC
>DATDMX010000007.1:0-3167 GCA_036518575.1 Geobacteraceae bacterium
GCGCTTCTCAACAGGGCTTACCGGCATGTTATCGGCCTCTATGAACGAGAGCAGAACGTCGGGGTCCTTGTCAGGGCAGGCGGTAATGCGGGATTTCCTCCCGGGGAGCCGGCGCTTGCCACCATTGCCGCAACCTTTGTCACCCAGTATCCGCCCGAGCCGCCACCCCCCGGCATGAGGACTCCGGCGCCGGTCCCTGAAATGCCCGGGTCTGACTGCATCGCCGAGCTCCTCATTCTGTGCCTTGCCATGGAGAATCCGGCCCTTGGTCCTTTTGTTCCCCTGTTCGACGACAGGGAGCTGGCGACTGCCGTCCCCAGTCAGCGCCTCGTGGCAGGGGTGGAGGCGTTTCTCGACAAGGAGCAGCCGGTAGTCCCCTTTTCCCTATCCCTGCCGCAACTCCTGCGGGCTCCTTTCAAGGCCTCTCCCCGCTCCCTCGCCGGGCAGATCGAGTTCATCAGAGCCAACTGGTCGAGCATTCTTCCTCCCGATTTCCTGGGCGAGCTTCTTACCGCACTCGACATCGTGCGCGAAGAAGAACGGGAGTTCTTCGGCGGGCCCGGCAAGCCACAGGTGCTGGAGTTCCTCAAGGGGGGACGGCTCGGCCGGAGAGGGTACGACTACCCCGAGTACGAGCGCTTCTCCACGGACAGCGATTGGATGGCGAACGTGGTGATGATCGCCAAGATGACCTATGTGTGGCTCGACCAGCTGTCCCGGCGTTACGGCCGGGAGGTGAGCCGCCTCGACCATGTCCCCGACGAGGAACTGGACCGTCTGGCCCGCTGGGGGTTCACGGCGCTCTGGCTCATCGGCGTCTGGGAACGCTCCCCCGCGTCGCAGAAGATCAAGCAGATCGGCGGCAACCCCGATGCCATCTCCTCCGCCTATTCTCTCTACGACTACACCATCGCGCGCGACCTGGGGGGAGAAGCAGCCCTGGAAAACCTCCGTGAGCGCTGCCGCAGGCGCGGCATCCGCCTGGCGAGTGACATGGTGCCAAATCACACGGGCATCTATTCCCGCTGGACCGTGGAGCACCCCGACTGGTTCATACAGCTCGACTACCCGCCCTATCCCTCCTACTCCTTTACCGGCCCCGATCTCTCCTTTGCGCCGGAAGTAAGTCTCCACATCGAGGATGGCTACTGGGACCGGCGCGACGCGGCGGTGGTCTTCAAGCACTACGATCACCGTGACGGCCGGACGCGCTACATCTATCACGGCAACGACGGCACCTCCACCCCCTGGAACGACACGGCCCAGCTGAATTATCTCCTCCCTCAGGTGCGCGAAGCGGTGATCGGCACGATCATTCACGTCGCCCGCCAGTTTCCCATCATCCGCTTCGACGCGGCCATGACGCTGGCGAAGAAGCACTACCAGCGGCTCTGGTTTCCCCAGCCCGGGCACGGGAGTGGTGTTCCCTCCCGGGCCGAGCAGGGCATGAGCCGCGAAGAGTTCGATCGCGTGTTCCCCGAGGAATTCTGGCGCGAGGTCGTCGATCGGGTCGCCCAAGAGGCTCCGGACACGCTTCTTCTCGCCGAGGCGTTCTGGCTCATGGAGGGCTACTTCGTGAGGACCCTGGGGATGCACCGGGTCTACAACAGCGCCTTCATGAACATGCTCAAGATGGAGGAAAACGCCAAATACCGCCAGACGGTGAAGAATGTCCTCGAATTCGACCCCGAGATTCTGAAGCGCTTCGTCAACTTCATGAATAATCCCGACGAGCGGACCGCCATCGAGCAATTCGGGCGGGAAGGAAAGTACTTTGGCGCTTGCGTGCTGCTCGTCACCATGCCCGGCCTCCCCATGATCGGCCATGGCCAGATCGAAGGGTTTCACGAAAAGTACGGCATGGAGTACCGGCGGGCATACTGGGAAGAGCCGGTGGACGATCACCTCGTTGCACTGCACGAACGGCTCGTCTTTCCCCTCATGCGCCGCCGCCGGCTCTTCTCGGGGTCCCATAATTTCGTTCTTTACGATTTTTTTGCCGCTGGCCACGTGAACGAAGATGTCTTCGCCTACTCGAACCGCGCGGGGGACGAGCGGGGGGTCGTGCTCTACCACAACCGCTTCGCCACTACCTCGGGCTGGATTCGCACCTCCACGGCCATTGCCCGTAAGAGCGGGGCGGAACGAAGCCTCGTCCGGACAACGCTCGGCGAGGCCCTTGGACTCGATTCGGGCGACGGGGTGTTTTATGGGTTTCGTGATGTCGCCTCCGGCCTGGAATACCTGCGCTCCGGGCGGGAGCTCTGTGAACAGGGGCTCTACGTGACGCTGGAGGCTTACCAGTATCATGTGTTTCTCGATTTCCGTGAGCTTCGAGGCGACGGATGCTGGGAGGAACTGGCCCGGCGGCTCGCGGGGCGGCCCGTGGCGAGCCTCGACGAGGAGGTGAAGAAGGTCCGTTACGAGCGCGAGATCGATCTCTTTCGGGACCTTCTGACCACACATCCGCCGGTTTTTGCCGGGAGTTCCGACTTTGCCGCCGATGGCACCGTCAATCGGCTTACCGCCTTCTGTCTCGCCGTTGCCGAGAAGGGTGGCTTTCCCGGCGAAGCGGGGCCGCTGGCGAACGAGGTCGCCGCGGACCTCGCGTCTCTTGCCGCGCTCGCGTCATGCGTTGCCGAGTCGCCGGAGGGGACGGTGGTGGCACTGGCTCATGCATTATCTGTCCTTGGCGGCAGTGATGCCGGCCGCATCCTTACTCTTCCGTGGCTCTATCTGCGCCGCCTTGGCTCTGCTGCCGGAGGCAAGAGAGAGGTGGCGGCCGAAGTGGCGAAACGCTTCGGCCTTCTTGGCGTCGTGGAGGAGGAACTTTGCGCCAGCTCCGAAACTGCGGGAATGACCGTCGACCTCGATCCGGGTGACGGTGCGCTCCTTGCGGATATTGCGCTTCGGCAGGAAGCTCTTCCTCTCACAACTGCGTCCCCGCGCGAATTCTTGTCTGACCCGGCCGTGTCCTCGTTTGTCCATGTCCACACAAGCGCGGGAGTCGCGTGGTTCAATAAAGAACGGTTCGAACTCCTGCTGGAATGGCTTGCTGCGGCTGAGGTCTTCGTGGCATGGCGCGAGAGTGGGGCGCGTGACGTCAGCGAGGCCGTAGCCGTCCGTACGCAGGCCAGGCTCGCCGACATGGAGGCGGCTGCGGCGGA
>DATDMX010000008.1:0-2103 GCA_036518575.1 Geobacteraceae bacterium
AGCGGCGCACCTTGCGGTCCCCCATGCCGTCGAAGCAAAAGTCGCAGCCGAAGGAGCACCCCCGGGAGAGGGGCCAGACCACGCCATTGGCGATGTGGTCGTCGAGAAGGCCTGCCAGGTAGGGGGAGGGAAGAACCGCCAGATCGGGGATGGCAGGGCGCTTCACCACCACCGGCTCACCGTTCACGAGCCGGGCCACCCCAGCCACCCCTTCCAGCGAGGCGCCGCTTGCCAGGCGATCCATCACCTCGCCAAGCGTCAGTTCCCCTTCCCCCACGACGACGAAGTCGAAGGGGGCTTCCTTCAGCACCCCAGCAGGGTCGGCCGTCACCTCCGGCCCGCCGGCGGAGATGATGAGTCCCGGCGCCTGCCGGCGGAGCTCCCGAGCCAGGGCGCAGACTTCGAGCCGGTTCCAGACGTAGAGGGGAAGGCCCACCACGTCCGGCTGCCGCTCCAGGATGGCGGCGCAGACCTCATCCAGCGGCGTGCCGGAGTAAAACTCGGCGCAACTCACCGTCGCGGGGATGGCGGGCGCCGGTCGGGCGTCGAGAAAAGCCTTGAGGCAGGCGGCTGCCAGGGGTACGGCCTGGGCCGAGGGCATGGCGTGGATGGTGATAAGATGGAGATGCATGGAAATCCTCGTGTTACGGGCGCTCATTCAACTCCTGACGATACCCGGCCACGGCCGGGCCTGTCAACACAAGAAACGGAGAGTGCCAAGCGCCCTACGTTCTCGCTCCGACGTAGGTTATCCGGTAAACAGCCCCCTTCTTGTCATCCGAGATGATAAGCGACCCGTCCCGCATCACTTCTACATCCACCGGCCGCCCCCAGGCGGCAGCCCCCTTGAGCCATCCTTCGGCGAAGACGGTGTAGCCGACAGCCCTGTTGTTCTCCACCGGCACGAACGTGATCCGGTAGCCGAGGGGAGTCGCCCTGTTCCACGAGCCATGCTCGGCGATGAAGATGCCGCCGCGGTACTTCTCCGGGAACATGGCCCCGGTGTAAAAGCGCATCCCGAGGGAAGCCACGTGAGGCCCGAGCTCCATCTCGGGTGACACAAAGGAAAATTCGGCCGGGACGTTCCGGCCGTACTCCGGATCGACGATCCCCTTCCCGTGCCGGTAGGGAAACCCGAAATGGAGCCCCTTGGTCGGCGCCCGGTCCAACTCGTCGGGTGGCTGGTCATCCCCCAGCCAGTCCCGCCCGTTGTCGGTGAACCAGAGCTCCTTCGTCAGCGGGTGCCAGTCGAAGCCCACCGTGTTCCTGACCCCGCGGGCGAACACTTCGAGGGCACTACCGTCAGCATTCATGCGGGTGATGGTGGCAAAGCGGGGGTCGTCCTTGCGGTCGCAGATGTTGCACGGGGCTCCCACCGGCACATACAATTTGCCGTCGGGACCGAAACGGATGAATTTCCAGCCGTGGTGCTCCTCCTTGGGGAGCGAATCGTTCACCACCACCGGGCGCGGCGGGTTGTGAAGCCTCCTGGCGATGTCGTCGAAGCGGATGACGCGCCCTACTTCGGCCACATAAAGAGAGCCGTCGCGGAAGGCGACACCGTTTGGCATATGGAGCCCGCGGGCGATAGTGATCACCTCGTCGGCCCGACCGTCGCCGTTCTTGTCCACGACGGCATAGACCTTTCCCGTCTCCCTCGTCCCGACGAACACGATGCCGGCGGGTCCCAGAGCAAGGGAACGCGCACCCGGAACCTTGCTCGCGAAGTAGTCGATCCTGAATCCCGCGGGGAGCCTGATATCCTTGAGGGACGAGGGAGTCGGGATAAGGGACGCGGGGAAAACCCCGGAGAGAAGAGCCGTTGCGGCAACGGGAAAGGCCCGCTGGCGAAGCGTGTTAACGAATGTTTTCATCGTCACCCCTCGTTGTACCCGATCTGCAATCATGGGTTGAAGTATACCAGGAACTACAGGTCACGAACGGGAACGAGGGGGGGCGCCGCAGGTTGACACCCTGAAGCACGTTGAAAGAGAATGCTGACGGGAAAAACTACTGCAGGGGGCTATCCTTGCGCCTCGTGATGAGGCGAACCTGCCGCTCGTGGAACCAGTAGTACCAGACCCAGTTGAGCATGACCACGAT
>DATDMX010000009.1:0-12135 GCA_036518575.1 Geobacteraceae bacterium
CGCTGCTCAGAGAGCATTGACGCAGGAGCTTCCTCAGCACCCCTTTCGTCAAAAGAAAATTCCCCGTCTTCTCCGGCGAAAGAAGATGACGGGGCCTCCCCGCCAGGTCCTGCAGCGCTTTCGGTCGTGTCAGGCGTACCCCCCTGAGACGCTGGCGCGGAAGAATCCAGCCCGCTAAGAAGCGAGTCGAAATCCGGCTCCTCACTCCCCGCCTCCGGCTGGACCACAAAGATGTGCTTGCACTTGGAACAGCGGACCTTGACCCCTCCGGCCTTCACCTTTGAGTCATCAAGCTTGAACTTTGCTTTGCATTCATCACATTGGACTATCATTGGACACCTCCGCTCGGGAGAGTTTGCACTTCATAGATTGCCGGCAGTTCTCTCATCTTTCCATCCATATCGAGACCGTAACCAACAAGAAACCCGCCGCTGTTGACAATCCCCACATAGTCTGGTGTCACCTCAACGCGCCGGTGTGACGGCTTGTCGACTAAGGCACATACCTTGAGACTCTTCGGCCGCCTGCCGCGGAGCAACTCAAGCAAAAAGGCAAGTGTCAACCCCGTATCGACGATATCTTCAACAATAAGTACATTGCGGCCGGCAATCGCGGCTTCAATGTCTTTTGTCACCACGATGCTGCCGGTTGATTCCATCCCGGAATAGCTGGCAAGCCGCGCAAAATCCAGCTGCAGGGGAAACGTTAGCTCCCTCACGAGGTCCGCAGCAAAGATGAATGCACCCTGCAAAACCACAACGAGCAAGACCTCTTCGCCGGCGTAGTCAGCGGAAATCTCTTTCCCGAGCCGTCGCACGGCAGCAGCAATCTGCTCGGCGGAATAGGCCATCGATAATTGTACACCCATCACTGCCTGAAAAGCCTTTCAACACCTGAATTTGTTCGCTTTTCTATAGCAGAAATCGTTGATTGGTGTCAAATCATTATGGCCCCGAGCTCCTTTGTGATATATAAAGTGGGTCATCATATCATCAAACGGAGGAGCTGATGAAATATTTTCTCACCATCACCCTTATCGTATTCACGGTTGTTACGGCAGGAAATGTCCTAGCAGCCCCCGTACTAGTCGTTGAGCAGCCGCAGTATGCTTTCGGCACTATCCTCCAGGGCAAGAAGGTGGAACATACCTTCGCCCTGAAAAATAGCGGCGATGCTCCGCTCCTGATCAAGCAGGTGCGCCCCTCGTGCGGATGCACGGCAGCCACTGTATCCTCGACCACAATCCAGCCCGGTAAAAAAGGAGAGATCAAAGCGATTTTCAACTCGGCCAATTTCTACGGTGGCGTGAGCAAAAGCATCACCGTCGAAACCAATGACCCAAAAACCCCTGCCTACAACCTGACAATGACTGGAACGATTATCGAGGAAATCGAGGTCAATCCCCGGCAGCTCAACTTCGGACCAATGAAGATCAACGTGGCCAAGACGTTGGAGTTTGCCATCGAAAACAGGAGTGCCCGCCCGCTGCGGATCATCTCCGTGAAATCATCCCTGCCCCAAGCCACGGTAAAAACCCGGAAAAATCTCGTCAATCCGGGCGGAAGAGAACTGATAACGGTCAGTGTGACTCCAAAGGAGACGGACAGGGTCGTAAGTGGCTACGTCAGCCTCACGACCGACTACCCGTCAAAACAGGTTATCTCCGTACCATTTTACGGCTCGCCTACCAAATAGCCTGACTCCTGTTACTCTATCCAGTCTTGACCGACAGGGTCGTCACTTCCCCTTGAGCTCCCGGTAGGCCCGCTCAACATTGACACTAAAAAAGGTGTTGTAGCCCGGCATCTCTTCGTATTCGGGGAGGGTGAAATTTTTCTTCACCTCCGCGAGACTTTCACCTTTTTCCATGAGCCTCAGGAGCTCGGTGAAAAAGTCCTGCATGAAGTGGTGAAATCGCTTGATGCCGTCGCTGTCGGTTACCTTGCCGACCCCCGGAACGACGACGCGCGCGTCGATTTCCTCAAGCACCTGAAGCCCTCCCACCCATTCGCGAATATGGCCGTCTCCCATGAAGCCAACGGCATCGTTGAAAACAAGGTCGGAAGTAAACAGAAACCGTGCTTCAGGCACGTAGACGACGACGTCTCCTTCGGTATGTCCCAGGTCCGTGGTGGTCACAACAATAGTCATCTTGCCTCTTCGCAACGTAATTCCCTTATCGAAGAAAAGCACCGGATTCTTCATCTCCCTGTACTCGTTCTTGATGACCTGCCACGTTTGCCACGAAGTCATGATTTCCGCCGCCGCCGGGATATCGAAATCGAGATAGTTGTAGCCACGATGATGATGTGTCAGGATTACCCGTCGCAGAGGCAGGGAGGTAATCTTGCCGATCTCTACCATCAACTCGCGGGTTCCCTCTGGAGAAAAATGGGCACCTGCCAGAATTACTTCCCGATCAGTAACGAATATGACTGCATTGCTCGCCGCCTTTCCTCCGGGCTGGGCAATTGCGGCATAGATGCCGTCAGTCACCTTCTGAACCTGAAAGTCAGCGGCGGGAGCGGTCTCGGCAAGTCCTGCCAACAACATTATCGTCAAAAGCAGATGACGTATCTTCATAGGTGGTGTCCCCCGGTTTTTTGCATATTAACAGAAATAGCCGGCAAATAACAGATTTTAGCCACCTCCGCCAACAGGTCTCATCGGCAAAACATTAAAGCCTTGAGTTCGAAGAAAAAATAATGTAGATATGAACGTCACGGGCGGTTAGCTCAGATGGATAGAGTACAGGCCTCCGAAGCCTGGGGTCGGGGGTTCGAATCCCCTGCCGCCCGCCATTCAATAAGAGAAAGGGAGCGCTTGCGCTCCCTTTTCGGCTATCAGCCCTCCTTTTTCCCTCATGCCGGAGTACAGGTGAAAACACGCACCGCCATTACGCTCTTCTCCTTTGCCGTCATGCTCACGTCCGGCTGCACCCACCACTGCAACCGGGGCTACGACAGCAAAGATCCCGCCTGCGCGAAGGAGGCCGGCGGCGTTGCCTGGCACCATCCGACTAAGACGGCAGCCGATTTCAGGAAGGAAGAAACAAGCTGTCGGAGTGGTGCGTGGGCCAAAGCCGAAAAGGAAAATATGCCGGGCAATCCGTTCATGATCGCTGATGAAACCCGTCGCTGCCTGGAAAAAGAGTACGGGTGGTTGCAGGGCTGCGACTGAGACTGTTGACAGACCTGCGACGCACGGTGTATCCAAACTGAAGAAGCGCTAACCGTCCAGGGGGCATCGACTCCTTTGCTTGCTGCCGCTGTAAAAAGAGCAAAAATATTTCTCGTGCCCGCAGCAATTCTTTTTGCTGCCTACTTCGCCCTCCCTCACATCGCCGCCCTCTCGCCGGCCCGCCAAGAACTTGCAGTGGCTGCTCCTTACCTGGTGACAATGCTCGGCATGTTTCTCGCTGTTCACTTTCATCGCGGCCGGCCAGTCTTTGTCCTTATCATCCTCGTGGCTTTTTACTGGAGTTGCCGCACTCTTCTGCGTGACGGTCTGGCGGGCATCTTCGCCCAAGGCGTTTACCAGGCTTTTGCCCTTCTTCTCCCTCTCAACATAACCCTTTTTGCCGTGATGCGGGAAAGGGGGATCGTCACGACGGCGGGAAGACTGAGACTCACGTTTCTCGTTGTCCAGGGGGGAGCAGCCCTATGGCTTTTTCGCCACCGCTTTGCCGACGTCCAGCCTCTGATCACTCACAAGGTGCTGAATCTCTCCTTCCTCGACAACCTGCTGGTGCCTCAACCGGCCCTCCTTGTGACCTTAAGCGGATTCCTTCTCATCGCCATACGGGCAGCCCGACGTCAGTCCCCCATTGACAGCGGCCTGCTCGGCACCCTGGCGGCACTTTTCATCGTCTGTAACTGGCTGACCGTCCCCGACATCCCCATCGCCTTTTGCACTGCTGCTGCACTGATTGTCATGCTGAGCGTCATTCAGGATTCCTACAACATGGCTTTTCGCGACGATCTTACCGGCCTTCCCTCCCGGCGGGCGCTCAACGAGAGCCTCCTCGGCCTGGGACGTCGTTACACCATCGCCATGATCGATGTGGATCATTTCAAGAAATTCAACGACACTCATGGCCACGACGTCGGAGACCAGGTCCTTAAGATGGTTGGGAAAAAACTGATGGGGGTGCGGGGAGGAGGGAAAGCGTTTCGCTACGGAGGAGAGGAGTTCACGATTCTTTTCCCGCGCAGACAGACGGCCGATGCGGTCCCCCACTTGGAGGAGCTGCGTAAGGAAATCGCCGAATACCGACTCTTCATCCGCAGCGGCGACCGGCCGGGGGACGGCAAGCAGGCGAAGAGCCGCCGGGGCAGCGGCGGCCAGGGGACTTACGTCTCAGTCACTGTCAGCATCGGTGTGGCGCAGAACGGTGAAGGCCTGGATGCCACCTCCGACGTGCTGAGAGCTGCCGACAAGGCACTCTATCGGGCAAAGAACAAGGGGCGAAATCAGGTCTGCCGCTAGTCTGCCCCGGCTCAGCGCGACCCTGTCCCGTTCGGCTCACGCCGTGGGGCACGACCGGTGCGCTCAAGCTTGTACTGGTACATGGACTGGTCGGCTGCTTTCAATGCCGAGAGAATTTCATCACCCTCCATGGCGGTTCCCCTCCCCAGGGAAAGATTTATGGGGATCGGATAATTTCTGTTCCATGAATCAAGGGCCTCTCGCACCCGCATAAGCGCCACGTCAGCCGTTTCCGCGTCGGTACTCGGCAGGAGCACGGCAAACTCGTCACCACCGATACGCGCAACGATGTCCTCCCCGCGAAACGCCTCCTTGAAAAGGATAGCCGCCCTCACAAGAAGTTCATCCCCGGCTGAATGGCCCTTGCTGTCATTCACAACTTTCAGATCGTCCACGTCCGCCATGATGACGCTGAGAGGAAAATGCCGCCCCCGCTGCAATCGTTCGAGTTCCTCCTCAAAAAAGGACCGGTTGTAAAGGCCGGTGAGGACATCATGAGAACTCATGTAGCGTAGCCGTTCTTCCGCTCTCTTTCGTTCGGTAATCTCGCGAATCACCTCGATCCCTGCCACCACCTTTCCCGTGGAATCCCTCAGCGGTGAAACGGTGATCTCGAAGAACTGGGTGTCGTCCCCCTTGCCCACATGACGCTCCACCGTATGGCTTATCTCTTCCTCCAGAACGACTCTTAACGGACAATCGTCACAGACACTCTCCCGGCCGCCGTACGCCTGGTAACAGTATGCGCCCACGTGGTCTCCCATCAATTCGCGATGGGGACGATTTTGATAGAATATTCGGTACTCCGTGTCCTGAATGGTTATTCCGTCGCCAATGGCGTCAACGATCCCCTCGTACAAAGCCTTTTCCACTTCAAGCCGCCGGAGTTTCGCCTCCAGTTCATTCTCTGTCCGCTTGCGCTCGGTTGTATCGTGCAAGAAGGCAACCTTCACGGTTTCTCCTTCGCACTGGAGTTCCTCGACACGCAGAGATGTGATCACGTCGCTGTCGCTGCGGGCAAGAGTATATTCTCCCGGATCTCCCATAAGCGACCTGACCTGATGAGGTATCTCGCCTCCCCCCTGCAATGGTGTCCCTATCAGCGACTCAGCGGCAGGATTGGCAAAACGGACCTCCCCCCGACTATCAATGAGTAATATTCCGTGGGAACTTTTCGCCATCAAACGGGAAAACCCATCCATACACCTCTCCTTCTGATTCTCCGCGGGTACCGGTTCTCTGGTCGACAAGGTTCGCCTCCTCAAAGCAAGCAGCACAATCGTATCACACAGTGATTTATTCTTGCTTTTAGATCAAAAACGTGATATCTACACAAGTATAGACACTTACAACCAAACAACTTCAGCCACCAACCCTCGACGCCCATGAATATATTTCATAAAGATACGCATATGTCTAATTTATTACTTTAAGATATTTTGTCAAGAAAATAGTTTGCGAGGTGATATTTTTCCCATGCACGGCACGACAGAAAATTTCACAGAAATATTGACTGGAAAAAAAATACGCGAGATTCGACTCGCCCGTGGTCTCACTCAAAAGACCTTTGCGCAGTCCCTCGGCATCGTCCAGGGCTTTCTCAGCGGCATCGAGAGCGGTAAAAAGGAACCTTCTCCGACCTTGCTCTATGCGATTTGCCACAAATACAACGTGCCCGAGGACTGGCTCGTGGGAGACAACACAGACACCAATACCCCCCCCGCTTCAAACCGTCCCGTACAGGGGGAGAACGGGGCCGGCATTCCACTCCTCGAACGGATACCTTCCGGCTTCCCCGAATCCCTGCGAAAGGAAGACGTCGTCTCGTACATCAGCCTGCCGGGCGTTCCCGAGGGGTGTTACGCTCTGACCGCCGAAGGGGATTTCATGGCGCCGACCGTGCGCTCGGGCGATCTCGTCATATTTCGTACCGGGGAGGAACCGACTAACAAGAGTATTGTTCTGGTGAATAACCGCTGGGGAGAGGTGATCCTGCGCCGCTACCGTATCAGGGGAGATGAGACTTTTTTTTCGTCTGACAACGCTATTTACGCGCCATTCACGCCAAACGCAAGCACACGTGTTTTCGGAACTGTCGTCGCAATCTGGCGAAAGGTGCCGAACTGACCCCGTCAGACCCTATATCTTGACGTCCAGGCTCTCAAGCTCCGCCAGGACGATTTCCTGCCAATTCCTGTTTGCAGCCGGATTGGCAGGACTCGGGTGATGAATTTTCCCCACCTGAACTGCTGTGTCAGCCAAGGCACGCAAGGCCTGCCGGGCGGCAAAGCTTCCTATGCCTATTACCCGCGTGGGTTGCAGACACTCCACGGCGCGATGCAAAGCCCGGTCACACACGGTCAGGAGCGCATCGCGCTCGCCTCCCCGGAGTTTTTCTGGGGTGATATTTCTCCCTTCCTTGTCGAGGAAAAGGAGCGGACAGTAATTCAGGACAAAGAAACGGGCAAAGAAATGCTCGGGGCTTCCGAACCGGTCGCGGAAAAGCCCCCACAGGCGCCTGCCGCTCACCTCACTCCGCTTGCAGCCAAATCCGTCCACCGGTCTACGGGGGTGCTCCCGCTCAGGACGTCCCACCTTTCCGGCGATACCCAGCCAGTCCCGAACCATGCAAACCTCTCCGAACGGCACCCCTGTCTGCGCCATCCCCCAAGGCCCGGGGTTCATGCCGACAAACAGCACTTCCTTCCTGCCGCTGCCGTAGCGGCGCAGGTACTCAAAACAGGGTTCGCGGGCATAGGTGAGGGGATTGTAAACGTAGGCAACCGGTGGTGAGAACCTCAGCCGGCCCAGGTCCTTCCCAAGCTCTTCCGTCAATGTCACGATATTCACAGTTACCTTCCGCCTACGGCTCTTCACTTCGTCTCGACAAATTTCAATGAGGCAGAGTTCAGGCAGTAACGTTTGCCTGTCGGCGGCGGTCCGTCGTCGAAGACATGCCCGAGATGAGCATCGCACCGAGGGCAAAGGACTTCGGTGCGGCGCATGAAAAAGGTGTTGTCCGGGGCT
This sequence comes from Geobacteraceae bacterium, assembly GCA_036518575.1. GTDB lineage: Bacteria > Desulfobacterota > Desulfuromonadia > Geobacterales > Geobacteraceae > DATDMX01. The sequence continues at coordinate 7,516 of DATDMX010000009.1, forward strand.
GTTCTTATATTTTCAGGGGCTATCGGCTGCCAGAAGCTCGGCCAACCGGTCCCCGATTCGTATTTGGCCGCCGAACTGAAAAGGTCCAGCCCGCAGCATACGCACTGGTAGATGCCCTTGTCATGATTGTTCCAATAGGCGTTCGCAAAGGGTTTTTCCGTCCCCTTCTCCCTGGCGACGTGATACTGCTCGGATGTGAGCTCCTTGCGCCACTCATCCTTGGTCTTCATCACCTTCTCCGTCATAATGTATCCTTTCCTTGCCGAGGAATAGACCCTCAGCTCCGTTGCCGCCTCCGCCATCGTCGCCGGAAAAATTCTCGTTCTCACCTCATAGGGCATGAGCAAAACCCCGCCAACTCCACTCGCGATGAGGACAAGAAAACCGATCAGTTTGCGTGAAGCCATGCATCCCTCCCTCCTGCCGATTTTGTGGCACAAGTATACCACGGCAGCCCCCTGCCGCACGGCAACGCACGACTCGTCCCGGCCATGGGGGAAACTTCCGATGATCTTCTGGTCGATACCCTTTCCGAAGCAACTGTGCCAACGGTCCGACACAAGGAGAGTCTAATTATTTCCCACTCAGCCTTGACAGGGGTCCAAAAGACGGTACCCTTGGTCTATCCAGCAAACACCGGTTATTTTCATCGAGGGAAGAGGAGATCGCAGCAATGGCAAAAGGGGTAGTGAAATGGTTCAATGACACGAAGGGGTTCGGCTTTATCTCGCAGGAGAACGGCGAAGACGTTTTCGTCCACTTCTCGGCAATCCAGGCAGACGGGTTCAAGAGCCTGAGCGAAGGGGATTCTGTAACCTTTGAGGTGCAGAAAGGCCCCAAGGGGCTCCAGGCCAGCAACGTGGTCAGGGGCTAACCCTAACCATAAGAGGCAAAAAAAACCCCGGAGATTCGGGGTTTTTTTATGCCCGCAAAGCGGATTCAGACGAAGGCTCGTAGGATCGGTTCTGCTGCGCAGCAACTCTTCACTTGCCCCCCTCCGGTCATTGCAGCTATACTGCCGCCATGTTGAGCTATCTCATAACTGAAGCGGACCATTGCCGGAGAGCCGACAGCTTTCTCCGGAACCTTCTCCCCGACGCCCCGCTATCGTACCTCAAGAAACTCATTGAGGCCGGTCATCTCCGGGTAAACGGCTCCGGAGGCTCACCGGAGACAATCCTTCGTCTTGGCGACACCGTCACCCTCAAGGAAAGCAGCAGAACCAGGGGATTTCTCACCGCCCCCCGCTCCCCTCTAGATATCCTTTACGAGGACAGCTGGATTGTCGCCTTCAACAAGCCTGCCGGACTTCCCATGCATCCAGCCGCAGAAGTGGACGACCGCAACCTGGTGGACCAAGGCACCGCGCTACTGGCCACGAAGGGACCAACGGCCAAGCTGCGGCCGGTGAACCGTCTCGACCGTGGCACATCCGGTGCGGTGATCCTCGCCAGGAGTTCCACCGCTGCCGGAATCTTTGGGAGGGTCGTCAAAGAGGAGGGCCTGGAGAAAATCTACCTGGCTCTCGTCGAGGGAGTGCCAGAGCCGACCGGGAGCATCACGTTCCCCCTCAAGGGAAAGGATGCGGAGACCCGTTACCGGGTACTCGCCCCCGGGAAAAAGGGGGCTCTTGTCGCACTGTTTCCGTTCACCGGCCGTATGCACCAGTTAAGGCAACACCTGAGCCTCATCGGCCATCCCATCCTGGGCGACCGCCGCTACGGAGGAAGCCCTCTTCCCGATTACGAAGGGTTCGCGCTCCACTCCTTTCGAACCGCCCTCACTCACCCCGCCAGCAATGAGCGACTGGTAATCTTCGCTCCTCTGCCGGAAAGATTCCTGAGCCTCGCCACCCGCTTCGTTGGTATCGACAATGAAACCCTCCTCCTTCCTTTAACGGATATCACCCTGCCATAATGGCGCGTTCCCCCGACAGCAAAAAAGCCGCAGACGTCGATGAGAATCGACGCTGCGGCTTGAAGTCATAACCGTTTGAAGCCCTGTTGAGCTCTCAGTGCCCCTTACTGCTGGAGGCGGCCTTGAACACGGCACTGCTCACCGGCTTGAACACCTTTTTCTTGTGACAACCGGCACAGCGCAACGGCCCCTGGTCGAGCCTGGTGTGACAATCCACGCAGAAGTCGTGGGCATTGCTCTGGGTCCATTCCTTGTGAATCTTGCCCGGGGCCTCGCCGTGGCAAACGCTGCACCCCTTCAGCTTGCCGCGATGAAAGGTATGATCGAAGCCAACATCTCCCATACGCGGAGCGGGAAAAGTCATCACTTCGCCATAGGCGACGGTTGCCAGGAGAAGCACGAGGAGCACACCACACTTTTTCATTCATCTGCCTCCGAAATTCTCGATTGCCGGCGTGACGCCGTGACGTCAGGAGACCATTATATGAATTATTGACACACTGTCAAATCCTTGTTGCACGTCAACGGGAAGTTGCCCCACCTGCGGAGCTAGAAAGGGAGGGATTTCGCATGGGCCGGGCCCTCAATCTAAGCAGAGACGTTCGCCTCGAAGATGGCGGCAAACTCCTTGTGTCGACGCTTGAACACGTCGAGGATGAAGGGATCGAAGTGGCTCGGGAGGGTCCGGCCGTCACCCTGCGTCATGATCCTTGCCGCCGTATCGTGATCGAGGGATGGCTTGTAGGGACGCCTCCCCCTGAGGGCGTCATACTGGTCGACAAGGTTGAGGAGCCGTCCTTCGATGGGGATCTCCTCCCCTGCCAGGCCATGGGGGTAGCCGCTGCCGTCCCATCGCTCGTGATGGTAGAGCGCAAAACGTTCTGCGCTCTTCAGAACCGGCGCCATTGCCCCCTGGAGAATCTTTCCCCCGATCAGGGTATGTTTCTTCATCACGTCGAACTCCCCGGGCGTCAGAGGGCCCGGCTTGAGCAGGATGCTGTCAGGGATGCCGATCTTTCCCACATCGTGCATCGGGCTGGCGTAGTACACAATCTCCGCCTCCTCCTCAGAGAGGCCGATCTCACGGGCAAGCAGAATGGTATACTGGCTGATTCTGCGGATGTGGAAATAGGTATCCTCGTCTTTATACTCGGCGGCGATCGTCAGGCGGTAGATGGTGTCCAGATAGGCATCACGCAGCTCGACGGTCTTTTCCGCCACCTGCGATGCGAGGATGAGGTTGTGGTCCCGGAGAAAGTCCTCGAATTCCTTTACCCGGAGGAGATTCTTCACGCGCACCGCCAGTTCGATGCGGTCCACGGGCTTGGTGAGAAAGTCGTTGGCCCCGGCTTCGAGCCCCTTCATCCGCGCATCCCGGTCGGCGATGGCTGTCACCATCACCACCGGTACCTGCTTGGTGACAGGGTCCGCTTTTATCCGGCTGCACACCTCGAAACCATCCATTCCAGGCATCATGATATCAAGAAGCACGAGGTCCACATCCTCGCGTACCAGCTCCAGCGCCTCACCGCCACTCTGAACCATGACCGTTTCATAGCCGTACGGCTCGAGCATCGCCCCGTAGAGTTCGAGGTTAACCGGCTCGTCGTCTACACAAAGTATCTTCACGCTCCGCCCTCTCATTTCGGCAGACCTTCCGCGGGGACGGCGTTGCTGCCCAGCATTTTCTCCACGAGACCCGGCAACTTTTTGATTTCGATCGGCTTGGGGATATACTCGTCGGCGCCGGCGGCAAACACGTCCCTGGTGGCGTCCTCAGGAGCGAAGGAGGTGATGGCCGCAACCCTGATGGCACGCGTGAGCGGATCGCTGCGCAAGATGTGCAGTGCCGCATAACCATCCATGACTGGCATGCTCATATCCATGAGGATCAAATCGGGAAGGTGCTCACGTGCCATCTTCACGCCCTCCTCGCCGTTGCCCGCCTCCACGACCTCATAGCCGAAATATTCCAGCACGTCTCTGAGAAGCAGGCGGTTTTGCTCCAGGTCATCAACAACGAGAATCTTTTTTGCCATCTGGCCCTCCTGTATGTACCGGAACCGGGCTCTGTTCCCAGGGTACCCTTCCGACCGGGATCACGAAGGTAAACCGGCTTCCGCGACCGACTTCACTCTCGACGTAGACGGCGCCGTTCAGGCTTTCCACGAGTTTCTTCGTCAATGCGAGGCCCAACCCCACGCCCCCATAGGTCTTGCTGTAGGGTGATTCAAGCTGGGTGAATCCCTGAAACAACCGCGGAATATCATCCGCCTTGATGCCGATACCGGTGTCTGCGACGCATATTTCCAGAAGGCCAGTCAGGTCTGCGCTGTCTTCCAGTGGAGATCGAATCATCCGCGCTGCGACATGTACGGCGCCTCCCTTGGGCGTAAACTTCACCGCATTGGAGAGGAGGTTGTGGAGAATCTGCTTCAGTTTCGCCGGGTCGGTCCGGATGTTCTTCTCGGCCTCCCGCTCCACGTGGAGCTCAAGGGTGATGCCCCTGGTGGCAGCCTTTTCCCCGAACCGGGAGAGTGCTCCGGCCAGGACGTCTTTCAGGCAAAAGGAGATAATCCGCAGGTCGCCTCCCCCTGCCTCCATTTGGGCAAGATCGAGCATGTCCTCGATCATGCCGAACAAATGCCGGCCGCTCGACCGGATGTTGTCCACGTAGCGCTCCTGTTTCTCCGTCATTTCCCC
>DATDMX010000010.1:0-3718 GCA_036518575.1 Geobacteraceae bacterium
AGGTCAAGGTTATCGAGGACCTTCACCCCTTCCACCGACTTCGTGAGGCCGGAGATCTCCAGGATAATGTCACCGCAGGGACGGTCGGGCTTGAACATGACGTGGGGGTACTTGCGCGAGGAGACCGGCATATCTTCCAGCGTCAGCTTGTCGAGGAGCTTCTTGCGCGACGTGGCCTGCTTGGCCTTGGAGGCGTTGGAGCTGAAACGCTGGATGAATTCCTTGAGCTCGGCGGCCTTTTCGGTGATCTTGCGGTTCTCGTTCTGGCGCTGCCGGAGGTTCAACTGGCTCGCATGGTACCAGAAATCGTAGTTCCCCACATAGACCTGGATCCTGCCGAAATCGATGTCGGCCGTGTGGGTGCAGACCTGGTTCAGGAAGTGACGGTCGTGGGAAACCACGATCACCGTGTTGGGGAAGCGGCCAAGGAACTCCTCCAGCCACGAGATGGATTTGAGGTCCAGGTTGTTGGTGGGCTCGTCGAGGAGGAGCACATCCGGGTTGCCGAAGAGCGCCTGGGCGAGGAGCACCCGCACCTTGTCCCGCCCCTCAAGTTCCTTCATCTTCTTGTGACGAAGCTCTTCGGGGATGCCGAGACCATTCAGGAGCACGGCCGCCTCCGACTCGGCTTCGTAGCCGTTCATCTCGGCGAACTCGGCCTCCAGCTCTGCCGAACGCACGCCGTCCGCCTCGCTGAAGTCGGGCTTGGCGTAGATTGCCTCCCGCTCCACCATGACGTCATAGAGGCGCCGGTGCCCCATGATGACGGTATTGAAAACAGTTTCCTCGTCGAAGGCGAACTGGTCCTGCCTGAGGACCGCGAGCCGCTCCCGGGGGCCGATGGTGATCTCCCCCTTGTCCGGGCTCACCTCGCCCGAGAGGATCTTGAGAAAGGTCGACTTGCCGGCGCCGTTGGCGCCGATGAGGCCGTAGCAGTTGCCCGGCGTGAACTTGATGTTGACATCCTTGAAAAGGACGCGCTTGCCGTAGGCAAGGGTGACGTTCGATGCGGTGATCATGGGGGGGTTATTCCTTTCGCACAAAAAAAGAGCCACAGGGTGGTCCCTGTAGCTCAGGTACAGATGACTATAGCACTTCCGTCGCCTTCGCGGCAATGGTTAATTTCAAAATCATCCTTGACACGCATAGGTTGTCATATGATAACTTATTGCCGCCATGAACGAGCGGATCATCCTCCATATCGACATGAACGCCTTTTTCGCCTCGGTGGAACAGCAGGCCAACCCGGCTCTGCAGGGAAAGCCCATTGCCGTCATCGGCGCGGCCAAGCGGACGGTCATCACCACCTGTTCCTACGAGGCGCGGGCCTTTGGCGTAAAAACCGGCATGGCTGTCTGGCAGGCACGCCAGAAATGCCCTCACCTCATTCTCGTTATCGGCGACAACCGCAAGTACACCTGGACCTCCGCTCAAATCGTGAAAATCTTCTTCGACTACACCCCGTTGGTGGAAGTTTTCTCCATCGACGAGGCTTTTCTCGACGTCACCGCCAGCCTACGCATCTTCGGTTCTGCCGAGCGGATCGCCCATCTCATCAAGGAACGGATTCGTGGCTGCTTCGGCCTCACCTGCTCCATCGGCATCGCCCCGAACAAGCTCCTTGCCAAGCTGGCGAGCGACATGCAGAAGCCGGACGGCCTGACTGTCATCCGGCCGGAAAACACGGCAACCGTCCTGGCAGGGCTGCCGGTCAAGGATCTCTGCGGTGTGGGCGCCAAGACAGCCCGGCAACTCGGGCTCTACGGCATCAAGACCTGCGGCGATCTCGGGAGGTTTCCGGTGGAGGTCCTCCGCAAACGGTTCGGCATTGTGGGCGAGCATTTAAGCCGCATGGGACGGGGAATCGACGACTCTCCGGTTATCCCCGTGGACGAAAGCGAACCGGTGAAATCGGTCGGCCATTCCACGACCCTGGACCGGGACATCTCCTTACATAAAGAAATATGTGCATACTTACTTCAACTCTCGGAAATGGTCGGCCGGCGGGCGCGGCGCTACAACGTCTGGGGAAAGACGGTCACCCTGTCGATCCGCTACGCCGATTTCGACACCTGGCTGGACAGACAGGAAACACTCCATCACTACGTGAACCAAAGCGACGAAATCTACCGGGCCGCCGTGGCGATCCTCGACTCCCTCGAGCTCACGCAGCCGGTCCGCCTTCTCGGGGTACGGATCAGCAACCTGCGCTACGAGAGCAACCAACTCCCCCTCTTCCCGGAGGAGCGGAAAAAGACGTTCATGGCCAATGCCATGGACGAAGTGAACGACCGCTACGGCGATTTCACCGTGACGTTCGGGAGTCTGCTGGACGAGGAAAACAAGGGGAGCCACGTGATCTCGCCCGCCTGGCGGCCAAGCGGGATCAGAAACGTGGAGGTAACGTGACCGTTAACATCTGCTATACTTGGTGCCGGTACTTCATCTCATACAGGAGGGAATCATGCCGACCATCGAACAAAAGATTCACATCAACGCGCCGCTGGCAAAGGTCTACACCTTCATCACCACTGCCGCCAACTGGACCGAGTACGTCACGAGCCTGACCGAGGTGAGTAACGTCTCCTCCCCCGGCCTCGAACCGGGCACCACCTATAGCTGGGAATACCGCATGCTCGGCGTCAAGCTCACCGGCACCGGCCGGGTGACCGAAAACGTCTTCCAGCAGAGCTTCGGCATGCACATGGAGGGGACCATCCCCATCAGCGAGCACTACACCCTCAGCGAGAAAGACGGCGGCACCGACCTGGCGATCCGCATCAACTACCAGATGCCGGTGAAGGTGCTGGAGAAGATCGCCAACAGCAAGCTGGTGGAAAAGTTGAACATGCGGGAAGCGGAGAGCGTCCTGGAAAAGATCAAGCTTCTGTGCGAGGAGCTGTAGTGGTTCCAGCCCGACCGAGGAGGGAGCGATGAGAAAAACAGTCAGCCTGGTAACGATCACCCTGGCGCTCCTCTGTTTTGCCGCCGGTTGCGCCAAGAAGGAGGAAGCGCCACCTCAAGCCGCTCAAAAGGCGGCTCCTGCCGACCCGAAAACAGCGGCCCTCGACCCGTGCACCCTCCTGTCGGCGGACGAGGTCTCGGCGGCGGCCGGCCAGCCCTTCAAGCCGGGCAAACGCGAAGGCAACTCGTGCAGCTTCGAAAGCGCCGAGGTGTCCGCCAAATATTCCACCTTCATGCTCATTGTCGTTCCGGATGCTGGAAATGCCTTCGAGCGGACCCGCGAGATACGGGCGAAAAATGCGGCGCTCAAGGATCTTGCGGGCGTGGGCGAAGTGGCTTATGCCTCGGGGAAAGACGGGAAGGATCTCGATGTGCTGAAGAAGGGGCTCTGGCTGTCCGTGCGGCCGATCGGCAAGGCTTTCACGGGCGAAAGCGGCGAGAAGCTCGGGAAGCTGGCTGCTTCCCGGCTGCCGTGAGGGTCACCCGCCAAGCTCCAGCTGCGTGAGGTAGAGCCTCGTATCGAATTCCAGCTGGTGGTAGGAAGGTTCCATATGCTCGCAGAGCTGGTAAAAGGCCTTATTATGGTCCTTTTCCCGCAGGTGGGCCAGCTCGTGCACGACGATCATCCTGAGAAACGCCTCGGGCGTATCCCTGAAGACCGACGCCACCCGGATTTCGTGCTTGGCCTTGAGCTTCCCCCCTTGTACTCTGGAGACGAACGAATGGGTCCCAAGGGCGTGCTTGATGACATGGA
>DATDMX010000011.1:0-2208 GCA_036518575.1 Geobacteraceae bacterium
GAGGGGAGGGGGGCCGTGGATGAGGCGATCCGGTACCTCTCCCGCCAGAAGCCGCTGCCGCCCCTTTCGTGGTCGGATGGCCTGGCCGAGGCCGCGGCCGAGTTGGTGGCGGAACAGGGGAGATCGGGTGCCACCGGTCACGTGGGGAGGCGCAGCCGGGGCGTACAGGAGCGGATCGAGCGCCACGGGCGATGGGAGCGCCAGATCGGTGAAAATATCGCTTACGGCCCCAAGAGTGCCCGCGACATCGTCATGGAACTGATCATCGACGACGGGGTGAAGGGGCGGGGGCACCGGAAGACCATCTACACGGGAGGGTTTGCTACTGCCGGGGCCGCCTGCGGTCCTCATCCGCGCTTCGAGACCATGTGCGTCATCGATTTCGCGGGCGGAATGGACGAATGAACGAACGACCGGACTATGAAATCAAGGAGAGGAGATTATGTTCGTGAAGATAGGAACGATTTTGACAGGCATCGGGCTCATTGTGTTCGCCGCCATGTGCTTCAAGGATGTGCCACTCATGGGAACGGTGTTCCTGATGCCCGGCGATAACGTGCTGGAGGCGCAGATGACGGACCCCTTCGTCCGTTATGCCCTGTTCCTCATCGGCGGTTTGTTTACCGCCTATGGCTTTCATCTCCAGATCAGGATCGGTTTTGTCAATCCCATGAAAGAAGACGGTGATGACGACACCCCGCGCAAGAGCGGACATCCGCGCAGAAAACCTTGGGGCCGGGCCTGATTTGAGGCGCACGGCCCGGCCGGCAACAAAAAAGGGTTTGCAGACCTGCTGCAAACCCTTTTTATATTGATCCTCACAGGGCGATCAGTTGGTGGCAGGGACGTAATCCACGAGCACGAAGCTGTAACGGGGATGGTTGAGGGCCGGATTGGGGTAGCGGGCAAAGAGATACCCCTTCAGTTCGAGGCTCTTGCCGGTTGCCGGGTCCTTGCGGTCATCGTCGGTGATCTCCAGGAAGGCTGCCGGGTTCTTGAGCTTGTTCGATTCGGACATGACCTTCTTGCCGTTCATCTTGAAATGGGGGAGGAAGTAATCGACCTTGATGGCAAGGCCGGAGTCCGGGATCCTGAGCGTTGAGCCGATATCCACGGTGAAGATGATGTCGCGGCTTTTCTCCCTGTCGGTGATGCCGATCTTGACCGCTTTCCATTTCCCCTTTTCAGGGCCCCGGACAACCTCCACCTTCGTGGCCTGCTCTTCTGACTGGCTCGTGGGTGCGGGGGGCTTGGCTGCCGGCTTTTCCTCCTTCTTCCTGCCACATCCCCCGAGTGTCAGGGCGAGAGAAAAGGTGAGAAGTACCGCGAGTATAGCTGCTGTCCTGTTGTTACGAATCATTTGCATGAAACCTCTCCGGTGTGCTAGGTTCTACCCGATTATACATGGCACATGCCCGCCGTTTTATCAAGACAAAAGGCACGGTGTGCGCGTTGGGGTGCTGCCGGGGCGGTTTTTTGTTGTTGCCTGGCCGGCAGGAATGAATTATGATTAGCTGCCATTAACAATGGCAGGGGCTGGGGATGCACGAAACAGCGGATGTGTACAAGAAAGTGATAGATACCCTCTACGATGGGATCTATTTTGTCGACGAAGGAAGACGAATCACCTTCTGGACGAGCGGGACGGAAAATCTCACCGGTTACGCGGCCCACGAAGCCGTGGGCAAGGAGTGTCGCTCCATCTTCTGTCACGTGGACGAGCTCGGCAAGAAACTCTGCGGCGAGCTTTGCCCCATCTCCCAGACCCTGGCGGACGGGCGCATGCGGGAAACCGAGCTCTACTTTCATCACCGGGAGGGGCACCTCGTCCCCGCATCGCTGCGCGTGGCACCGGTTAAGGACGCGGACGGGGAGGTCGTGGTGGCCGTGGAGATGTGCAGCGACAACTCGCCCCGGTACGAGGTTCGCCAGCGCCTCGAACAGCTGAGCAAACAGGCCCTCTACGACCCCCTCACTGGTTTGGCCAACAGGCGCTACGTGGACATCAAGCTCCTCGGGCGGCTCGAGGAGATGAATCGCTACGGCTGGCCCTTCGGTGTCCTCTTCATCGACGTGGATCATTTCAAACGCGTGAACGACACCTACGGGCACGACATTGGCGACAAGGTGCTCGTCATGGTGGGTAAGACGCTCTTGAACACGCTACGGCCCTTCGACACTCTGGGGCGCTGGGGCGGAGAGGAGTTC
>DATDMX010000012.1:0-2166 GCA_036518575.1 Geobacteraceae bacterium
ATCCCTCGGTGGAAGGCGAAGGATTCGAACGGGCCTACTACGAAGCCCTGGACCGGGCTCCCGATGTCGTGCTCGCACATTTTCGCGTGAGAAAGCTGTTACCGAAGGCTGCGTAAGTCGCCGAGGCTCTGGTATGATGAGGCGAACTCCGCAAGGAGATTTGCCATGCAGACGAGCGCAGTCCGGTTGATCATTGCAGTGACGGCAACGCTGTCTGCCGCCTTTGCGCAGGCAGAAATCATCGAATCGCCTCATGGCATACAAGCCACTATCGCCGAACTCGGAAACGGTGCGGGAATTCGTTCCGATCCTCATGGCCAAGGCGGATCAAGCGTCGCGTCCACCGAATCCTCTGCTCCGTTACCCCCAGGGCCTCATGGCGAGGTGAACCAACGGATAATGACCCCGTTTGGATCGCCTCAACCGCCGAATCAACTGACTCCAGCTCCCGTCATGCCTTTTCATCCGAATCGTCCGCTTTTGCCGGCGCCATCCCCTGCTCCTTCGGCCGTTCCAAACTCAGGTGTCGGCGGCGGACGGTTCGGCCGCTGACCGCTCCAACTCCACGACGATTTTTTTGCCGAGGGTTATCCGCATTTATTCTCGGACCTGCTAGAATAGAATTATGGCACGGGCATCTTCCTCACCAGAGACGACAGATACCCTCAAACATATGCTGATGGAGGTGCGCCGTGGACTGCTTGGATTGCACAAGGCCCTTATCATCGCCGAACAGCTTACCTATGAACGCATCAATGGCCGCGTCGGTTCGACGGGACAGCTGCTCCAGCTGGTCTTGAACGACCCCTGGTTTACCTGGCTGCACCCGTTGTCACAGCTCGTCATTCGTGTCGACGAATTGTTGGATGATGATGCGGAACTGACGATCGTCGAAGTGGAACATTTCCTCGCGGACGTGCGCACACTGATTCGTCCGTCGGAAGAAGGCGATGGATTCGAGCGGAGCTACTACGAGGCGCTGCAACGGGAGCCCGACGTCATCTTCGCACACGTCGAGGTGAAGAAGTTGCTGACCAAAGCCGCAGCCTAATACACTGCTTCTATCTCTCAGCGTAAAAGAAAAAGCGGCCGGCTCGTCACGAGCGGCCGCTTTCCTTCGAAACCCGTCACATCGAAAAATATTCTGCCTTAATTCTTATCGCCCTCTTCGTGTTTGCCTTGCCCCTTGTGCTTCCCCTTGTCTCCATGCTTGCCGCGACCGCGATCACCGTCCTTCCGATGCTCTCCACTTTTGCCACGGCCCTCTCCCTTCATCTGCTTCTCACTCTTCTTTTCCTCTCCCATGCTCGGAGCTGGAGCAGGCGCAGGAGCTGGAGTCGTAGCCTGAGGTGCTGGTGCAGGTGCCGGCTCGGGAGCCGGAGCTTGAGCAAACACGCTCGTAAACACCGCAAAGACTGCGGCAGCGGTAAGGGTCGAAATGGTCTTCGTCATGCTATCCTCCTACTAGTAGTCCCGTTAACGAGGGGCCTATTCCCCACGATTGGGTGTTACACTCTAGAGCAATCCGAGTGCCAATTCCAGAATCTTTAAAATCCTCCGACAGAAGCGGATTTTTGCCCTTTTCCTCTCAATGAACAGGCTGACCGTGAAGCAAGATGGCTACACAGACCGCCAAGTTGCCCCACTGTCCCGGTTATGTGGTCAGATTTCGACTGACCGTCACTCGCCATCGCTACCTCCCGCATCGTCGTAGTATTTCTCCCGGAAAATCGGGCAGAGTCCCTTCGCCTGAATGATGCCGGTCACCTCTTTAATCATGCCGCTATTGCCGCATAAATAGACCGCATGCTGTTTCACATCTTTTATGTGTTGTTGCACGAGATTGGTCACTCTGCCGGTGACGCCAACCCAACCCGGTTGCGGACGGGAGAGCGTGGTAATGAACAAGCCTCCGGAATGCCCGATGCCCAGGCGTGCAAATTCATCCTGGTAGTACAGATCGCGCTGACTTCGCAGTCCCCAGAACAACGTGGCACGACTTGGATTCGGGCGTTCCGCGTTCGCCAAAAGCATCGAGCGAATGGGCGCGATACCGGTTCCTGTGGCAACGAACAACAACTCACGCGCAGGATTATCCCGCAGATAGAAATTGCCGGCCGGTCCGGCAAAGGTCGTCGTATCTCCCTCGTGCAAACCAAAGAGATA
>DATDMX010000013.1:0-2786 GCA_036518575.1 Geobacteraceae bacterium
ACGAGAAACACTCTGCCTTCCACCTCCTGCGGAAGGCTCTCAGCAGTGGTTTCCTCCGGGGCAGGCTCTTCTGCCTCAGCAGGACCCGGCGCCGCTTCCACCGGCGGCTCCTCCCGCACCTCTTTCGGGGCCAGGAAATCCGGTTTGCCGAAGTCGCGGAAGTGGCTGCAGATGGCGTGAAAGGCTTCCGTCACCTGCTGCATTTCTTCTTCGTTCTTTCGTAAAAGGTGAGGTTTGCCGGCATTCTTTTCCAGATTGGACTGCCAGAGGACAAGCTTTTCCCGGTAAGCTGCCTCGATCTCGTCGAATGGCGCCTCGGGCTCGACTCCAAGAATCTTGAAATTGTCTTTGAGCTTCTCCAACTCCGCCCCCGGCAAATGTGTATTGGTTAAGTTTATCGGGCGACGTCGTTAATGCAAGCCCACTTGCGGTTGCCCGTACGGCAACTGACTGCTTGACAAAGACGGCCTCGATATGGTTTCAATATCTTTCCCCGTAACCACTTACGCTGCCGCGGGCGCCCACGACGTGTAACGAAAGGACCGGAATGAATTACGCGAAAACCAAACTCACCCATGGCTACGCCGACAGGATTCTCACCGTCAATCTCGCCAATGGCGCCATCGCCGCGCCCGAACTCGATCCCCAGGTGAAGGACTTCTTCGTGGGCGGCCGCGGTCTCGGCCTCTACCTCCTCCACCAGACAGTCTCGGCCACAACCGGAGCCAGGGACCCGGAGAATCCCCTCATCCTTGCCAACGGGCCGCTGGGGGGAATACCCCAGTTCCCCGGGACCGCCAAGGCCATGGCCGTGTCCCTCTCCCCGCTCACCGGTCTGCCAGGTGTCTCCAACTTCGGCGGCTACTTCGGCGCCTTTCTCAAGTACGCGGGGTTCGATGCCCTTCTGGTGACCGGCACGTCGGCAGCCGACGTCATGATCGTCATCGATGGCATAAAGGAAGAAGTCAGCATCACCGAAGCCCCTGCCGACGACGAGGTCTTCGACCTGGAGCAGCACATCGCCCAACGCTTCGAGTCACAGGGCTACGACAAGCGGCACATCGCCTTCATGACGACGGGAGTAGGCGCGGGCAACACCACCTACGGCTGCATCAACAGCCACTACTTCGACGTTACCAAACCGGTGGACGGCAAGCGCGGCATCTGGCGGACGAAGCAGGCGGGAAGAACCGGCATCGGCTCGGTCATGCGGGATAAAAGAATCCGCGCCATCGTCGTCCTGGCGGACTACCCCCACGGCGACAACCCCTATGGGGCAGCGGACTGGGAAAAGGTGAAGAAGGCAGGGGCAAGGCTCCACAGCGTGGTAAAGGAAGTGGATCCCCACGCCCTCAAGATGCACCGCAAGGGAAGCGCCGGTCTCATCACCTTCATGAGTAAGAACGAGTACCAGTCGCTCCCCGTGAACAACTACCAGGGAGGCTCCGACCCGCGGGCACCCCAGATTTGCGGGAAGTTCTACGCTGAGCACCTGTTCGAACACCGGGGTATGGACGGTTGCTTCCCCGGCTGCAACCTGCAGTGCACCAAGGGAGGATGGGTGACCCTCGTGTCCGGCGAGCACCGGGGACAGAAGGTGTGGGTCGACGGTCCCGAGTACGAGACGGCCGCCGGATTCGGCTCCAATCTGGGGATATGGAACCCCGAGTTCATCATGGAGGCCAACTGGCACTGCGACAACTACGGCATCGACACCATCAGCGCCTGTGTCATCATGGCCTTCCTCATGGAATGCTTCCAGCGCGGCTACGTGACGAAAGAGGATACCGACGGGCTGGATCTCGCCTGGGGCAACGAGGAAGCGGCTCTCACCCTCCTCCACCGCATTGCCCACGGGGAGACGGAACTGGCACGCGCGGCCGGACAGGGGATGATCGAGCTCGCCGCGTGGGTTGCCGCACGATATGAGCAGAGAACGGGCTGCGACCCTCGGCCCGAACTGGCACAGTTCGCCATGCAGACCAAAGGGCTTCCCTTCTCCCTCTATCGCACTCACCGCTCCCTTTCCATGCAGGGCTCCTACGCCGCCGCGAGCGACATCGGTGCCCATCACGCCGCGGCGTGGCTCATCAAGGCTGACCTTTTGGGCGCCTTCCCCACGTTCCAGGACAAGGCGCGAGCGCTCATGACCTATCCGCGTGTGCGGCTGGGCAACGACAACCTGGGGCTCTGCAAGCTCCCCTGGGTGGATGTCTTCAACCCCGATTCGGAGAAGTACACGGACACCGACATCTACATCAACCCCGCCTCCCAGGAGATCTATGCCGACTTCTACAATGGCATGCTCGGCACCGACATCACCTGGCAGGAGATCTTCGGCCGGACCGACAGGGACATCAACCTGCAACGGGTTATGAACGTGATGCACTATGGAACGGCGACGGGAGAACACGACTGGATTCCCGACCGAGCCATCGGGCCGACCGACGACAAGCTCTACGAGTCCGAACAGGAATTCAACGACGGCGAGGTGGCCGCCATTCTCGGCATCACCCCGGCCGAGGCGGCAGCCATGCCGACCGCGGAAAAACGCGCCATCCTCATGGGGCGACGCAAGGAAGAGCTCCGAAAACTCGTGCAGGTTTACTACGAGGAACGGGGCTGGAACAGTGCGGGAATACCGACTGTCTCCGAGCTCAAGTATATCGGCCTGTGGCCGCTCCTCACCGAGGAGGCTCGAACGCGGATAACGGACCTCACCCGGTAGCTCGCGCTCTCAGTGGTGTCACGGAGGGGTTTACGCCCATGATCTACTGGTTCTCCTA
>DATDMX010000014.1:0-2852 GCA_036518575.1 Geobacteraceae bacterium
CCTTGATGTAGTTATCGACCGCCTCGGGGACGAGATATCGTACGGAGCGTCCCTGGCGGACCAGTTCCCGGATGGTGCTCGACGAGATGGCGAGCGGAATCCCTTCCAGATAGTAGACCGAATAGCCGGAGCGGTGGGCGAGGCGCTTCTCCGCCGCATAGTAACAGAACTCCTCGCCCATGGCAACGGGGAGCGCTTCAGCCAGCGAGGCCATCTCGCCACCGGGACGCTCCACGACAACGACGTTGCAGACGGTGAAGATGGAGGCGTATTCCCGCCAGGTGCTGAAGTCGCGGAAAGAATCGCTCCCCACGACAAAAAAGAGCTCGTCGTCGGGGTGTTTCTGGCGCAGGGTACGCAACGTATCGATGGAATACGACGTGCCGCCGCGCTCCCCTTCCAGGTCGGACACGGCAAAGCGGGGGTTTCCCGCCACTGCCAGGCGCACCATGGCGACCCGCTCGGAGAAGGGGAGATCCCCTGCCAGCGGTTTGTGGGGAGGGGCCGCCGCCGGCATGAATATGACCCGATCGAGGTCGAAGCGGTCTCCCACCTCCTCGGCAATGCGCAGGTGGGCAAAATGAATCGGGTTGAAGGTGCCGCCGATGATGCCGATTTTCATAAAAATTACCCGTTCCGGGAACGCGATTTTTTCGCAAGATCAAGGCTGTCGAGGGGGCGCGCGGAGGCGTAGCAGGGCTACGCCGCACAAGAGCACCCGAAGACTTACGCAGAGATTGCGGAAAAGGCGCGTTCCCTCACTGCCTTACCTGTCCCTCTCCGTAGACAATGAACTTCTGCGTCGTCAGATCCTCAAGTCCCATGGGGCCGAAGGAGTGGAGCTTGGTGGTGGAGATGCCGATCTCGGCGCCGAGCCCCAGCTGGCCGCCGTCGGCAAAGCGCGTGGAGGCGTTGACGAGAACGGTGCTGGAGTTCACCTCGCGCAGGAAACGCTGGGCATTGGCGTAGTCCTTCGTGATGATCGCCTCGGTATGGAGCGAGCTGTACCGGTTGATGTGGTCGATGGCCGCATCGAGGTCGTCCACCACCCTGACGGCAAGGATGAGGTCGAGGTACTCGGCCTGCCAGTCCTCCTCGGTGGCAGCAACGGCTCCCGGCGCAAACTGACGCACCGTTTCGTCGCCCCGCAATTCGACTTTGAGACCGGAGAGCGCCTCGTGGATGTAGGGTACGAATGTCTCGGCGATGTCCTTGTGGATGAGGAGCGTCTCCAGCGCGTTGCAGACGCCGGGGCGCTGGGTCTTGGCGTTGACGATGATTTTTTCCGCCATCCCGAAGTCGGCGCCGGCATCGACGAAAATGTGGCAGACCCCTTTGTAGTGTTTGATGACCGGGATCTTGGAGTGCTCCACCACGAAGCGGATGAGGCTTTCCCCGCCACGGGGGATGATGAGGTCGATGGTCTCTTCCTGTTTGAGGAGTTCCAGCACCCCCTCCCGTTCGGTGAAGGGAATGACCGAGAGGGCGGCCGTCGGTATGCCGAGCTTTTCCATTTCCCCCTGGAGGATGTGGGCGATGGCCATATTGGAGTAGATCGCCTCGGAGCCACCGCGCAGGATGACGGCGTTGCCGCTCTTGAGGCAGAGCGCCGCGGCGTCGGCGGTGACGTTGGGCCGTGCCTCATAGATGATGCCGATGACACCGAGGGGAATGCGCATCTTTCCCACCTGGAGGCCGTTGGGGCGCTTCCACATGCGGGTCACTTCGCCCACCGGGTCGGGGAGGGCCGCTACCTCCCGCAGACCATCGGCCATGGCCTTTATCCGCTTCTCGTCGAGCATGAGACGGTCAAGCATGGCACTGGAGAGACCTTTCTTGGCCCCGTTTTCCAGGTCCTTCCTGTTTTCCTCCATCAGGTGGGAGGCGTTGTTGACGAGGGCTAACGCCATGTTCACAAGGAGCTCGTCCTTTGCGCCGCTGGAGAGTCTAGCCATGGCAATGGACGCCTGGCGGGCGTCGGCTGCAATTTTTCGGATCTTGTCGGCGATGGTCATGGTAGGTACCTCCGGAGTTCTATCCGCACATATGCGGAGAAGCGGCATTCATAAGATGACGAGGTTATCCCGGTGGATGATCTCGTCTCCATATTTATAACCGAGGATGGTCTCGATTTCGCTGCTCTTGTGTCCGACGAGGCGCGTCACCTCGGCGTGGGAGTAGTCGACGAGTCCGCGGGCGAATTCGCTGCCGTCGGGAGCACAGACCCGCACACAGGAACCCCGGTCGAATTCCCCTTCCACCGAGACGACCCCTGAGGGGAGAAGACTGCGGCCGTGCCGGTTGAGAACCGTCATGGCCCCCTCGTCGACCATGAGCCGTCCCTTGGGTTTCAGGGTAAAGGCAATCCAGTGCTTGCGGCTCGTGAGGCTTTCGCCGGCGGGAAGGAAGAGGGTGCCGATGCCGGCTCCGCCCAAGGCCTGGCTGAGCGTGTCGGGCTTTCTGCCGTTGATGATGATGGTGGCGGCCCCGGATTTTCCCGCCTTCTTCGCTGCCGCGAGCTTCGTGGCCATGCCACCGGTGCCCACTGACGAGCCGGCGCCGCCTCCCGCGCGTTCAACCTCCTTCGTGATGGTCTTCACGAGGGGGACGAGCGCGGCATCGGGGTTCACACGCGGGTCGGCGTCATAGAAACCGTCGATATCGGTGAGGATTACGAGCAGCTGGGCATCGGCCAGGTTTGTGACCATGGCGGAGAGATTGTCATTGTCGCCGAACTTGATTTCATCCACTGCCACGGTGTCGTTTTCATTGATGATGGGGACGGCCCCGAAGCCGAGGAGCGTTTCGATGGTGGCGCGGGCGTTGAGGAAGCGCGTCCTGTCGGCAAGGTC
>DATDMX010000015.1:0-4394 GCA_036518575.1 Geobacteraceae bacterium
GGTGTGGTGGATTCGCGCCTACATCCAGAACTATGTGGTCTCAGCCTGGAGCCTGCTGAAGATCGGCACCACCCAGGCGCAAAAAAAGCTCTTCTTCAAGATGAACCAGGCGAAAAACGCCATCAAGAACATGATGGGGGAGGATGACCCCGAGGCGACCGCTCTCTCCCTCGACGTAAAGGAGTCGGAAGTAAGCGAGATGGAACTGCGGATGCAGGGAGAGTACTCCCTCGACGCCGAAATGGGTGACGGCGACGGTCACACCATGCTGGAGAGCCTCGCCGACGACCGCCTCAACCAGGAGGAGCTCTTCGCCGAAATGGAGGAGGCCGGCGTGCTACGGGGGGAGGTTGCCCGTGCGCTTGCAGGCCTGAACGAGAAGGAGCGCTTCGTCATCGAGCGCCGGGTGACCGCCGACGACCCCCTCACTCTCCAGGAGATCGCCGACCATTTCGCCATCTCCCGCGAGCGGGTGCGACAGATCGAGGAAGGCGCCCTCCGCAAGATGAAAGCCGCCCTCACTCCCCTTATCGCCCACGCCGCGTAACGACTAGCTTCATGCGTAACAAACGAGAAAGCCCCCTTCCTGTGGAAGGGGGCTTTCTCGTTAAGTTCCCCGCCGCTTCACTCTCCAGCCCCACTGGCACCCCCACGGATGCTGAAAAGCCACCATCGCGGTCCCTTCTGCCCGCGGCGCAGCTGTCGCTCGAAGTAGATCTTCATGACACCATCGGCAACGGTTTCCACCTCGTACCAGTGCTTGCGCACGTACATCTCGGCGCTGCCGTGATGGCACCGCCCCGTTTCATGCCAGCTGCGAAGGACCGCCACCACTTCCACTCTGCGTCCCCGCCACAGGAAGACCTGCGGCAGTCCCGGCTCGCCGGCTGCCATGCGGGCGGTGTCGGCCGTATCAACCACCGGCGTGAGGGCCTCATCCACAAACCGCTCGGACATGATGATTTCCCTTTGAATCAGTGGCCCCGAGTCAGGGCTCATAATCCCGTTCGGTGCAGTTCGGCTCCACGTCGTAGCCGAGGTAATAGTACCGATGCCAGAGCCTCTTCCCCTTGGCCGGCTCACCGGCCCAAATCGTCAGGTGAAGCCCCTCGGTGCCGGCGCATATCCGGAAAAATTCAGATGTGCCGTCTCGGTCGAGATCGGAACGAACCACGCCATCCGTACTGGCAAAGCTGCCGGTAAAACGAACGACCGCGACCATCGGGCTCACAATGTCTGCCGCGCTCTCTTTGGTGCGCAATGAGTAAAAGGACGAACCGGGCGGGATGGAGACGTTGCGTGAGCAATTCACGGAAAGTTTTTCGCTTATGACGGCCTGCAGCGTTTCCTGTGGCTTCTGCGGTACGATCAGGGTGACAGGCTCGTTGGCGGCGAGTTCACCGTTAGCGATCACCAGGCAGCCGCCACCCTGGCCACCCGTTTCGGCAACGCCTGCATGGCTCTCTACGTCGAAGGTTTGCGGAGGAGCCCCACCGGCTGCGGGGCCGGCGAGCACGGCGCAGATAATGACTGCGAGAACGGCGATGTTCATCTCTTCTCCCGGTACGAATGCGAGCCGAAAAATGCGCCAACTTCTGGCCAGCGGCTGTCTCTCCGAGTATACCACGTGGGGCTTCGCCCGAATCTTCCCCTGCCAAAATAACGCCCCTCTCCCCCTGTCGGCTTGCCATTTTTCTGATAAAATTTATCTACCGAGAGCGACAGAACGTGAAAAAACCGGAGGCGGTCATGAAAAGAATTTTTTTGGCAGCAACCATGGTCATCGTCCTTGCCCTGGCTGGGTGTGGCGGCAGCAGCCCTCCCCCGACAGTCATCACCACCATCCTGAGCAGCCCGGCGCTTGACGGCGACATCGCAGTGACGGGTACGTCTACCACGGTGACTCAAGGGATGGTTCCTCCCGTCCAAAGTGTCTTTGCCGGCATCACGGGATCAACCGAATACCGTGCCTTCCTCGATTTCCCCCTGACCGGCTTGGGTGGTGTGCCGGGTAACGCCGTCATCGTGTCGGCGTTCCTCGACATCTTCATCAACAATATCCAGCCTCTCTCAGGCACGATTCCGATCCGTATCGATCTCCTCAACAAACAGTCAACTCTCATCGCGGCCGACTTCGACCGGACGTCCCAGCCGGCGCTGACCACCACCCTGATCGTGCCGGCAATCTCGCAGGCAGATTTTGGCCACCACGTGACCGTCGACGTGACGCCGTTGATGGTGGAAGCGCAGCGACTGGGACTGTTGAACTTCCAGCTCAGGATACTGGAGGAGTTGGGCCCGGTCTCTCCCGGCCTCATCGAGATCAACGACACGACGGGGGTAAACCGCGCAACGCTGGCACCGGCCCTGCAGGTCACCTATTTCTGACATGCGGCAGTCCGTGAGCAGCGGCACATGCTGCCGCTGCTCACGAATTCTTCGGACGTCCCCCAGCAGGCTACCCAGAAACGAGCGCCCACCACCACGCCCCCACCACCGTCGCCCCGCTCCCGAGCGCGAAAAACCAGTTCGCCACCCGGCCGGGGCGCCCGTATCTCTCCACACAATACGCCGCGACAAGACCGAGACAGACACCATAAGCTAAGCCAAAGAGATGGGCGCCGAGATCGGTCTGTTTTCCTTCGGTGCCGAGGAGGGCGAGAAGCGCCAGTGCTCCCGCAACGGGAAGAGCGCGCCACCGTTGCGGGAGATGGCGTTGACGAACGAGGGTAAGGGCAGCATGGATGCCGACGGCGCCGAAGACGGCGGTGGAAGCCCCGACGCTCGTGTGATCCCAGGGCTGGACGCAGGCGTTGGCGAGGTTACCGAGAATACCGGCAGCAAGGACGAGGGCCCAGGCAAGGCCGGACCCCACGTCGCGGCAGAGAAAAACAATGAAGACTCCGCCGATGGCAAGGTTGCCGAGCAGGTGGGAGACATCGGCATGAAGGGTGAGGGCGGTGACGACGCGCCACCATTGGCCGGTGAGGATCGCGGCGACACGGGCGCTCCCGAGGGTGACCCAATCGGGGGGGACATGGCCGAAGAGAGGAAGATCGAGGCGTGTCAGGTTGTAAAAGGTGGCAAGGAGGATGAGAACGGAGAGGGCCGCCAGCGTGTTCACTTCGACCGGGAGTGCCGGGGAGGGCGAAGGGGGCCAGTCGCGATTCTCCTCCTCGAAGAGGCCGAGTTCCCGGCGCGCGGCTTCCAGGTGGGGCGGCGGCACGAGGAGACGCCAGCCATGCTCTCCCTCTTCGACACGGCAGGGGATGTAGCGAGCCTCGAGCACGAGAGCCCAGAGCCAGACCCGCGCCGCGGAGAGCGAAACGGCCTCGCCGCCGGCCGGGACATCCAGCCACTCTTCGCCATGTTCGTCGTTTTCCGTTTCCATAAGCGGAGAGTATGGCAGAAAGAGCGGTCGGTGCAAACCCTTTTCGCCCCGGCATAATGGCCCATGGGCCCTCGCCGGGAACACATCGCGGCGGCAATGGTGGTCCGCACCGCGATGCTCCCACGCGGCCTACATGCCGCGCCGTTTGCCCCTTTTACCGTCCTTGAAGGGATGGAGTTTTTTCGCCAGTTCGCGCTGCTCGGGGGTGAGGAGGGCGTTAATCTGGCTGTGGACCCGGGCGCGCGCGACGATCATTTCCTGGAGGATGGCGGCCTGGTCGGCGGCAATCGCCTTCACTGCCGCCTCATCAAAGGTTGCCGCCTCGGAGGCGTCACGGAGCTTATTCCGGTTGGCAGCCATCTTCTCCCGCTGCGGCTTCATCTGCTCCCTCTCGCCCTTCAGGATCGCCTTGATCTGCTCCTTCTGGGCGTCGGTCAGCTTGAGCTCCTTTGCCATCCGTGCAAAATGTCGCTCGGGGTCCATTTTCTTCCCTGCCGGCGGCGGCGCATCGCCGCAGTCATCCATCGGCCCGACAAAGGCGTTGGCGGTGAAGGTTCCGCCCATCATCAGGGCTGCCACGAGGGCACAGGGGACAATCAGTTTCTTGTTCATTATTCTTCTCCTTTCGGGTGGCTGTCGGCGTCACGGTCGCACCGCCGCTTGTATCTAACACAAACGATACGCAATGAATGTGGCAGAATTGTGCAAGAAATGAGGAAATTCGCAGAGATGGTCCCGAGCGGGTAGCCATGAGAGAGCGGCGTGTGTTAGTATTTGAGCGTACACCAAGACCCGAGGTTACGATGAAAATCGGCATCACGTATCGCCTTTTCCTTGCCATCCTCGCCGCAGCCTCCCTGGCAGTTATTTCCATGTATCTCATCATGCAGTGGAGTATCGGCAGGGGCTTTCTCCGCTACGTGAACACCATGGAAGCGGCGCGCCTTGAGCGGCTTGCCGGCGAACTGGAGCATTTCTACGACCGCGTGGGGAGCTGGGAGCC
>DATDMX010000016.1:0-3301 GCA_036518575.1 Geobacteraceae bacterium
TGGTTACTTTCAGGAGAAGGCTGCCCGAATCTACGCCACGTACCAGGAGCGGCTGCGGCGCTGCAACGCCCTCGACTTCGGCGACCTCCTTCTGCGAACCGTGGAATTGTTCGAGTCGTTTCCCGCCGTGCTGGCCCGCTATCGGGACCGGTTTCAGTGGATCATGGTGGACGAATACCAGGATACGAATGCGATCCAGTACCGACTCATCAAACTGCTGGCCGGAGAGCGGCAAAACCTCTGCGTGGTCGGTGACGACGATCAGTCGATCTATCGGTGGCGTGGTGCCGATATCGGCAATATCCTCAACTTTGAACACGATTTTGCTCCCGTAAAAGTCGTGAAGCTCGAGCAGAATTACCGCTCGACGCAAACGATTCTGACCGCAGCCGGCAAGGTGGTGGAGAAGAATGTCGGCAGAAAGAAAAAGGAGCTTTGGACGGAGAATCCCCCCGGTGAGAGGATTCGCTACCGCTCCCTGCGTGACGAGCGCGATGAGGCACGTTTCGTCTGTCAGGAGATAGGGCAGTTTCTGCGGCAAGGAAGAAGTGAAGCCGACGTGGCGGTTTTTTATCGGATAAACGCCCAGTCCCGCGTGATCGAGGATGCGATGGTCGCCGAGGGTATCCCTTACCGCATGGTGGGCGGCATGCGCTTCTATGAACGTATGGAAATCAAGGACATCCTCGCCTATCTGAAGGTCCTCAGCAATCCGGCCGACGAGATTTCCCTGCGGCGCATCATTAACACTCCGCCGCGGGGGATCGGCCAGACCACCGTGGACAAGCTGGCGCAGCATGCCTCCCGCACGGGATCGACCCTGTATGCGGCCCTGGGGGAGGCGACGCGAGGCGATATCCTGCCGAGTGCCGCTCGGGGGAAGATCGCGCGCTTTGTGGAGATGCTCGAGCGTTTCACGAACATGATGGACGAATGGACACTGGCCGAACTGGCGGCGCACGTCATCGACGAGACGGGCTATGCGGGGAGGCTGCGCGAGGAGAGAAGCGACGAAGCCCTCGACCGGCTGGGCAACCTGGAGGAGTTGGTCTCGGCCATCGAGGAGTACGAGCATCAGGGGAACGAAAAGAGCCTCTCCGCCTATCTTGAGCAGGTGGCGCTCATCACCGACCTCGAACGCAGCGACGAAGGGGGCGGGGCGGTGACGTTGATGACGCTTCATGCTGCCAAGGGGCTTGAGTTTCCCATCGTCTTCATAACCGGCATGGAGGAAAGAGTGTTTCCCCACGTACGCGCGCTGGACGATCCCCTGCAAATGGAAGAAGAGCGCCGGCTTTGCTACGTGGGGATGACCCGGGCCCGGGAGCATCTCATCCTTACCAATGCCCGCAGTCGCAGGATCTTCGGTCAGGAGCAGTTCAATCCCCCGTCGCGTTTTATCGACGACATCCCCGCAGCCTATCTCGATGCGGAGGGAGCGATGCCCGGGGAGAGGTCAATGGCGATCGAGTCCCGTGAAACGGTCTACCCGTGGCACAACCTGGCGGCAGTGGTGGAAGCCGACAGAGAGGCGGACTTAGCCAATGAAGTCCGGGTCGTGAGGGATGAGCCCGACGAGGGTGTCTATCTGGGGATGAAAGTGAGACACGGCAAGTTTGGCGTCGGCACGATCCGCAAGGTGGAGGGATACGGCGACGAACAGAAGGTGATCGTCTGGTTCAACTCGGTGGGGCCGAAGAAGCTTCTCGTGAGATTTGCCGGTCTGGAGAGAGCATAACACGGACTGCCGGAGAGAGGCTTTAGTTCTTGCTGCTGTTGTCTTTTTTTGAC
Source organism: Geobacteraceae bacterium (assembly GCA_036518575.1). Taxonomy (GTDB): domain Bacteria; phylum Desulfobacterota; class Desulfuromonadia; order Geobacterales; family Geobacteraceae; genus DATDMX01. The sequence continues at coordinate 1,792 of DATDMX010000016.1, forward strand.
GTTCATGCTACAAAGTTTATTTCGGTAAATGGCTATTGTGAGAGGACCTGATGAAAATAACCCGAGAAGAAGTTGAACATGTCGCCAAGCTTGCACGCCTGGAGTTGTCGGAAGAAGAAATGACGACGTTCACCGGACAGATGGACGCCATCCTCGCCTATGTGGACACACTGAAGGAACTCGACACCGATGGCGTTGTGGCCACAGCCCACGCGGTACCGGTGGAGAACGCTTTCCGCGAGGATCTGGTAACGCCGTCCATCGGAACCGATAACGCCCTGGCAAACGCCCCCGCCCGGGTGGCTGACTTCTTCCTGGTTCCCAAGGTAATCGAGTAACAGGCTCCCAAGCCGTCAACGACGAAAACGACACGGAGATTGAATGGAATTGCACGAGCTTTCAGTCCTTGGCCTTCATGAGAAACTGCGCCGGCGCGAGGTTTCCTCGGTGGAGGCCACGAAGGCGATGTTGGCACGCATCGAAAAAGTCGAGGAAAAGGTCAAAGCCTTTATCACCGTCACCCCCGAAGAGGCGCTTCGGAGCGCGGCGGCGGCGGACACAAGAATAGCCGCCGGCGAGGCGGACGTTCTGACCGGCATTCCCGTGGCGCTCAAGGATATCCTGCTGACACAGGGAGTCCGGACGACGTGTGCCTCCCGAATCCTCGAAAACTTCATCCCTCCCTACGATGCAACCTGCGTGGCGAAGCTCAAGGAGCGGGGGGCTGTCATTATCGGTAAGCTGAACCAGGATGAGTTTGCCATGGGGTCCTCCACCGAATCGAGCTATTTCGGCAAGACGAGGAACCCGTGGGATCTCGACCGCATTCCCGGCGGGTCCTCGGGCGGCTCGGCTGCCTGTATCGCCGCCCAGGAAGCCACTGCCACCCTCGGCACCGACACGGGCGGCTCCATCCGCCAGCCTGCTTCCCATTGCGGCTGCGTCGGCCTGAAGCCCACCTACGGCCGGGTATCGCGCTACGGCGTCATCGCCTACGCCTCCTCCCTCGACCAGGTGGGACCGGTGACGCGTGACGTGAGCGATTGCGCCGTCCTCCTCGAAGCTATCGCCGGTCATGACCCGCACGATTCCACGAGCGTCGACCTGCCGGTACCCCACTACCTCCAGGCACTCGAGGGCGGGGTCAAGGGGCTGAAAATAGGGCTGCCGCGGGAATACTTCATCGAGGGGCTCGACCCGGATGTGCAGCGGGCCATGGACGAGGCCATCCGCACCCTCACCGGTCTCGGGGCGGAAACGGTGGAGATGTCTCTTCCCCATACCGATTATGCCGTTGCCACCTACTATCTCATTGCCACGGCCGAGGCGAGCTCCAACCTCGCCCGCTATGACGGTGTCCGTTTTGGCCACCGGACAACCGGCGCCCAAGGTCTCATCGACACGTTCATGAAGAGCCGGGCCGAGGGCTTCGGCGCGGAAGTAAAGCGGCGCATCATGCTCGGGACCTACGCCCTGTCGGCCGGCTACTACGATGCCTACTACATCAAGG
>DATDMX010000017.1:0-11689 GCA_036518575.1 Geobacteraceae bacterium
AGGTGCATGAGGGGGGGGTGCGCAGGATCATCGAACCTTTAGGGGGCAGAGCCTGACATCTGACAGGCTCTAAAGGGGCGCGGCTCAGGAATCTTTCCGCAAAGCGATGGATCTTCTTCCCACCAGCGCCGAGCCGCTCACACAGTCAATTTCTACGGATTCCGGCGGGCGGCTGGCGTATGCAGACGATGTGGCTGCCGTTTTCAGGAAGAGACCATGACGGCGCGCAAACTCAACTGGTCAGCTTGGCCCGGCCTTTCCCCCGGCGGAATGAGAAGTTTTCCAGGAGAAGGTCATTCGGTGTAACCTTCAGGACACCACAGAACTTCATGAGGGTGTGGATCGGCGTGCCGTTGAGACCCCGCTCGAGGTTGGTGACGGCAACCCTGGTAATGCCGACGGCATCGGCCAGTTCCTGTTGCGTCAGCTTTCGGTGCGTCCGCCAATACAGGATATTTTTCCCAAGAACGGAACGGGACGTCGCGTCATTCTCGATGAGGGAGCTTGCATGCGGCAGGTGCGGCTGAAGCCGCTCTTTTTTCGATGACACATTGTCGAACACGGGTTTCATCGTCCACTCTTCGTCTTTCTGAGGCTGATCGGGTCAGCCCTTGTTAGTGGCACCGGGGATTCGGCAGCACTTAATGCACGTCCATCTCGTTGAGATAGGGACCATAACGCCGATCCATTACCTTAATGTGATCTTTCACCCAGTCCACAAGAAACTGCATGATCTCCAGAGATAAGGTCACGCCCCCCGTCTTGTACTGGCTCTGAAATTCGAGAACCTTGGCGACAAAGGCGTTGTGCTCGCGCTTGTGCTCCATAAAGCCCGGGTATTTGTGCGCGAGCATCAACACTTCCTCGGCGTCGAAATGCTCCTGCGTGTACGCGATGAGTTTGCCAAGGAGCGGTTCGATGACTTCCTTGACGTTGCCGCTTTTCATGGCGTCATGAAGCCCATTCACGAGCGAGATCAGGTGTCGGTGTTGCCTGTCGAGCTTGTCGATACGAACAGCCAGCGATTCATCCCAGGTAAAAAGTGCCATTGCATGTCCCCTTGTTCAGTACCAGCACCGTTGCCGGCGCGGTCAGTTGATGGATAACGGTGCTGAGCGTAATCAGGCGATCGGACCTTATCTAGTTTTCCTTGCGGGTGGCGAGACAGAAAAGCTGAACGGTGAATGCTACGACTGAAATTGTGGCCAGACTGACAATGAACAACGACATGGTTGCTTACCCCCTTTGCGGTGTTGATTTATTGTTAATTTCTCATTGAATCCAACAATAAATCAACTGTCAAAAGTTACATGGACCAGGAGGTAGATAGATTGTAATCGCTCGATTGGCGGGATTGTACGCACGACAAGGCGTTCAATTAAGAAAGAGGACACGATGACTCGTTACCCTAAATGCGGTAGGAATGAAGACAGGTGAGGAGGGTGTAGGTGTAGATACCCCGGACCATGCCGGAGTCACCCGCTGAGATCATGAAGAAGGTTAGTTGGTCAGAATGAGAAAGGAGCTTCACGGTGATCCGGTGAAGCTGATGAAACGAACGGCGCCCCTACTTGAGTACCTCCACGTCGTACCCCCGGCTGCCCAGGTAGCCGATGACCTCCTGGATGTGCTCGTAGCCCCGCGTCTCCAACTCCAGCAGGACCTCGGTCCGGCCGAGCGCCAGGGCGATGGAACGCCGGTCGTGGGAAATGAGGTAGATGTTCGCCTTCGTTGCGGCAATATCGGTGGCAAGCCGCGCGAGGGAACCGGGAACGTCTTCGAGCACCACCTTGAGTCGCAGGTAGCGCCCCGCAGCCAGGAGGCCCCGCTCCACCACCATGGCAATGGTCTTGACGTCGATGTTGCCCCCCGAAAGAACGCAGACGGTTTTGCCCCCGCTCTTTGCAAGACGGTTGTTGAGGAGCGCGGCGAGCGTCACCGCCCCCGCCCCCTCCACGAGGAGCTTGGTCCGCTCCAGGAGCACCACGATCGCTTGGGCAATCTCCTCCTCTTCCACGAGCACCACCTCGTCCACGAGGTCACGCACCAGGGGAAACGTCCTCTTCCCCACCCGCTTTACGGCGATCCCGTCGGCCAGGCTCACCATGAGCGGCGCTTCCGTGATCTTCCCCTTGCGCAGCGAATAGTGCATGGAGGAGGCCGCCACCGATTCCACCCCCACGACCCTGACGTCGGGTCGGGTCTCCTTCACGGCGGCGGCGATCCCTGAGATGAGACCGCCTCCCCCCACGGGGACGACGATGGTGGCCGCATCGGGGAGCTCGGCGAGCACCTCCAGGCCGATAGTCCCCTGCCCCGCCATGACGAGGGGGTCGTCAAAGGGATGGACGAAGAGGGCGCCCGTTTCCTTGCCCGCCTGCACCGCCGCCTCGTAGGCCTCGTCGAAGTTTCGCCCCACGAGCACCACCTCTGCCCCGTAGTCCTTCGTCGCCATGACCTTCTGCAGCGGTGTACTCTCCGGCATGTAGACCGTGGCCGTCACGCCGAGAAGGTCGGCGGAAAAGGCCACCCCCTGGGCGTGGTTTCCCGCGGAGGCGGTGATAACGCCGCGCGCCAGCGCTTCCCGCGGCTGGGCGGTCATGAAGTTGAGGGCGCCGCGAATCTTGAAAGATCCGGTCCGCTGGAGGTTTTCGCACTTGAACAGTAGAGGATAGCCGAGCTTTTCGCTGAAGTAGTGAGAAGGGATCAACTCGGTCCGACGCACCCTCTTTTTCAAGCGGTCGGCGGCTTCGAGGATCAGGTTGTAGGTGAGCATTCTCTCTCCGGCGGGGCTTCAGTGGTCATGGTCAAGGTCATGGTCATGGTCATGGTCATGATGGGCGTGGCCATGAGCGTGCCCGTGGGCATGGGCGTGACCGCGGCGCGGACGGTGACGCAGGTCCTTCAGGACCGGCGCCTCGATGCACATGGTGCACTCCACTTGCAGGGTGGTGTGGGAGATGTGGTACTTATCCATGAGGACATCCTCGATGACACGCAGGACGCCGGCCTGCTTCCCCTTGTGGGAAGGCTTAATGTCGACGTGGGCCGACAGGGCGAGGATGTGGGAGCAGATGGTCCAGAGGTTCAGGTGGTGGACGTCGTTCACCCCTTCCACCTCGCGGATCGTGGCGGTCACCTCGTTGAGATCCATGCCGCGCGGCACCCCTTCGAGGAGGATGTGCGTCGATTCCCGGAGAACCCGCCAGGCGCCCGAAAAGATGACGGCGCCGATGGCCACCGAGATGACGGCATCCACGATGAACCAGTTGGTAAAGTACATCACCACGCCGCCCACGATCACGCCGAGGGAGGCGGCGGCATCGCCGATGACGTGGAGGAAGGCGCTCCGCACGTTCAGGTCATCGTGGGAATGGGTGTGGAGCGCGCCGGCTGCCACGAGGTTCATCACGAGGCCGATGCCGGCGATGACGAACATGGGAACGCTCTTCACCTCCTGGGGCTGCCAGAGTCGCCCCCAGGCTTCGTAGAAAATACCGACGGCAATGAGGAAGACGGAGGCGCCGTTGATGAAGGACGCGAACACCTCGGCACGGTGCCAGCCGAAGGTACGGGTATCCGAGGCCGGGTAGGAGGCGAGCTTGATCGCCACGAGGGACAGAATGAGAGCGAAGAGGTCGAGGAAGACGTGGGCGGCGTCCGAGAGAAGCGCCAGAGAATTGGTCCAGATGCCGCCCACCACCTCCGCGACGAGGGTGAAGGCCGTGAGGATGATGGCCCAGGTGAAGCGGCCGGCAATACTTTTGTCGAGATGAAGTTCAGCGTGCATATGATAAGTATAGCAGCTTATGGAAAGGGTGGAAGGGGCAGATAGCAGGGGGGACGGCGCCCCCCCTGCGCGTATCTATTCTGCAGCTAGAAGCCGACGGCAGCCTTCAGGCTGTAGATGGGGCGCAACGAATATTCGACCTCGCCGAGGACGCGGATGAAGGGAAGTGGCTTCACCTCCACCCCGCCGAAAAAGCGCGGCTGCCAGATCTTCTCCTCGCCGATCGGCGCACCGAGGGCAGTGGCAAAACTCTGGAGGTTTCCGGTCGCCTTGCTGTCGATCCAGACCATGCCGGCACCTACATAGGGGGTAAGGAAAAGGATCCCTTTGCCGATGGATGCGTCGATTCCCACGGTCTGCAGGTCAATGTCGTTCACGCCGGCAAGCCTCGTGTAGGTGGCGCGCACGCCGAGAGCGGGAGTGGCCACGGTCCCCGCGAGAATCGACTTGGCCACCTCCACCCCGTAGAGCTGCACGGGGGTGTTGCCGCCATTGGAGTACATGGCGCCCACATCGATGCCGAAGGGAAGCCCTTTGCGCACCCGGACCTTCGGGAGGATGATGTATGAGGGGGCCTTGCCGAGCGAGGTGGCGCTGCCGCCGAAGGCATTGTTCCAGTAGTCGCTTTCCTTCTTGATGTCAACGAACTCCATCTCGACGCCGGCATCGAAGCCGGTGATGCCCAGCGGATGGGGCGGAGCGTCGTTCTTGTAGGCGATGGCAATCCCAGCCTCCTTGGAGAGACTGCGGAAGGCCGATTGAGTGATGGAAGTAGTGAAACCGATGGAACCGGCAAAGGCCTGGCCGGCACACAACACGGCGAGACAGACGGCGACGATGAGTGCGCGCAACATGACTTCCTCCTTGACGTTTGGATAAAATGCTTCGGAAGTGTAGCAAAGGCGGCTTCCCGGGTCAATTGTTAATCCTGCCCTATCTCCCCTGCGGCCTTCTCTTCCCTTGCATTTCAGGGCCATTATGGTATGGTAGCACGACATTTTTTCCGGAGGTCCACAATGCCCTCACATCACAGACTCCTGATCCTCGGCTCGGGCCCGGCCGGCTACACCGCCGCGGTCTACGCCGCCCGCGCCAACCTCAGCCCCACCCTCATCACGGGACTCCAGCAGGGTGGCCAGCTCATGACCACCACCACGGTGGACAACTGGCCCGGCGACCCCGACGGCGTGCTCGGCCCCGACCTCATGGAGCGGATGCTGAAACATGCCGAGCGGTTCAATACGAACATCATCTTCGACACCATCAACCGGGCCGATCTCGGCCAGCGGCCTTTCCTCCTCGAAGGGGACAACGGCAGCTACACGTGCGACGCCCTCATCATTGCCACCGGCGCCTCGGCCCGCTACCTGGGGCTTCCATCGGAGCAGGCCTTCATGGGCAAGGGGGTATCGGCCTGCGCCACCTGTGACGGCTTCTTCTACCGGGGAAAACCGGTGGCTGTCATCGGCGGCGGCAACACCGCCGTGGAGGAGGCCCTCTACCTTTCCCACATCGCGAGCCACGTAACGGTGATCCATCGCCGCGACCAGCTGCGCGCCGAGAAGATCCTGGCCGAAAAGCTCATCGAGAAAACCCGGGGAGGAAACGTCACCATCGAGTGGCACCACGTCCTCGACGAAGTCCTGGGCGACGAATCGGGGGTAACCGGGATCCGCATCCGCCATACGAGCGGCTCCACCAAGGATATCCCGGTGCATGGCTGCTTCGTCGCCATCGGCCATTCCCCCAACACTGCCCTTTTCCGGGGCCAGCTGGACATGGAGAACGGCTACATCCGCACCCTTTGCGGCAACGAGGGGAACGTGACCGCCACGAGCGTTCCCGGCGTCTTCGCTGCCGGCGATGTGCAGGACCCCAACTACCGCCAGGCGATCACGTCCGCGGGCACCGGCTGCATGGCCGCCCTCGACGCCGAACGCTATCTCGACATGATGAAACTGTAGATTGTGCTGTACAGGGAGTGACGAAAAGGCCTCCGGGATTCCCCGGAGGCCTTTTTCTTTGAGACGGGAAAACTGTCAGGACGAGCGCAGCCACTCTCGCAGCCGCCCGAGTCCTTCGTCGACGGAAACCTCGGGCACGTAGCCGAAATCGCGGCGGGCCGCGCCGATGTCAAACCAGTGGGACGTGGCGAGCTCGCGGGCGAGAAAACGGGTCATGAGAGGCTCGCCGGAGAGGCGGAGTGCGCCGTAGAGCTTCTCCAAGAGCCAGCCGGCGGCGTAGGCTGCCTGCGGGGAAATGGTCTTTGTCACCGGCGGGACACCGGCGCAGGCAAGGATGCGGTTCACGAGCTCCCAGAGGGGCAGGGGCTCGCCGTTGCTGATGAAGTAGGCTTTTCCGGCCGGAGGGGCGCCGGGTGACAGCCGCTCGGCCGCAAGAAGATGGGCCCGGGCTGCGTTGTCCACGTAGACCGAATCGACGACGCAGGGACGGGCGCCCACGCGTCTGAGCCTTCCGGCCCTTCCCCGGGCCACGATGCGAGGCACGAGATGGTTATCCTCGGGCCCCCAGATGAGATGGGGGCGAAGCGCCACGGTGGCGAGTTCCGGGCCGTTGGCGGCAAGCACCAGCCGCTCGGCTTCCGCCTTGGTCCGGGGATAGTGGGCCTCGAAATGCTCGGGATAGGGGAGCGATTCATCCCCCCCCTCGATGTCGCCGCCGCTGAAGACGACGCTCGGCGAGCTCGTGTGGACGAGCCGGCCCACGCCCAGGCGGTGGCAGGCGGCGATGACGTTGGCCGTGCCGGTGACGTTCGCCCGGTAGTACTCCTCGAACGCTCCCCATACCCCGGCCTTGGCCGCCACGTGAAAAACGGTGTCGCACCCCTTCACGGCCGCCGCCACAGCCTCGGCATCGGCCAGGTCGCCGCGGACCTCCTCGACCCCGAGGTTGGCCAGTTCCGGGTACGCGCCGCGGGAGAAACTGCGCACCTCCCATCCCCCGGCCACAAGCTGCCGCACGAGCACCTTGCCGAGAAAACCGCCACCGCCCGTAACGAGAGCTTTCACGTGAGTTTCCCCGCCGCCCAGCGGGCGAGCTTTTCCCGGAAGATCTTGGCATTGTGCCGAATGTCCACGGGAAAGGCCGGGTGGAAAAGAATGGTGTCGATCCCCTGGGTGTGGATGTGGGAGCGGCCGATGGCAAGAAGCTCTTCCCGCACCTGTCCCTCCTTCTCCGTCACCCCCTTCTCCAGCTCGACGCAGAGGACGGGACGCGCGTTTCCCTTCTCCCCCACCCCCACGAGTGCCGTGCGAAAAACCGCGGGATGGGTGTTGAACACCGCCTCGCAGGGGATGGTGTAGAGGGGCCCCTCGGGAGTCTCGACGCGGTGGGACTTCCGGCCGCAAAACCAGACCCGCCCGCTCTCGTCGACCCCCCCCAGGTCACCCATACGGTGGAAAAATCCGCCCGTCTCCGGGTCGGCAATCTTGGCAAGGGCGTCCGCCTCGGGACGGCTGTAGTACGCCTTCGTCACCTGGGGGCCCTGGACGCAGATCTCGCCGATCTTTCCCTTGGGCACGCGCAGCCCCTCGTGCCAGACGGGGATCGGCTCATCGCTCACCTCGATCACCTCCAGCCGCACCGACGCTACCGGGCGCCCCACGCAGACGCCGCCGCCGGCGTCGGTAATGGCGCGGGTCGAGCCCAGGATCTCGGCGCTGCCCATGGAGCAGACCGGCAGGGCCTCCGTCGCCCCGTAGGGGGTGAAGACCTCGACGCCCGGATTGAGCATGGCGGTGAAGCGCTCGAGGACGTGCGCCGGCACCGGCGCGCCCGCGGAGATGACTCTTTTCAGAGTGGGAAGCTTCACCCCGTGCTGCGCGCCGAAGCGTCCCACGCGGTTGATGAGGGCCGGCGAGCCGAACATGGTGGTGGCCCCGTAGCGCTCGATGGCGCCGATGATCTTGCGCGGGTTCACCGAGCCCGGCCGGGTGAAATCCATCTCCGGGATGACGGCGGTCATGCCTAAGGCCGGGGCAAAGAGGGCAAAGAGGGGAAAGGTGGGCAGGTCGATCTCCCCCGGCTCGATGCCGTACACCTGGCGCAGCGCCTCCACCTGGGCGGCGAAGTTGGCGTGGGTGTAGACCGCTCCCTTGGGAGGTCCGGTGCTGCCGCTCGTGAAGAGAATGGCGGCGGTATCGTCCCCCTCGGTGGGGGCCAGGGGAAAGGGAAGATCGGCTTCGCCGTGGCGGGAAAGGGCGGCCAGGGTCGTCCCCCCCCAGAAAAGGCGCGGCCCCACGGTGACGAGATGGCGCAGGCTCTTCTTCCCCCAGCCAAAGAGAAGGCGGGCCACGTGGGCTTTGGGGATACCGATGAAGGCGTGGGGTTCAGCCTCGGTGAGGCACTTTCTCAGGTTTCTCACCCCAAGCCCCGGATCGACGAGAACCGGCACGGCTCCCACCTTGAAGAGCGCGAAGGTCAGGGCGAAGAACTCGGGGGACGGGGTCACCATGAGGACCGTGCGCACACCGCGGCGGATCCCGGTCTGCACGAGGCCGTGGGCGATCCGGTCGCAGAGGAGATCGAGTTCCCGGAAGGAGAGGCGGCGGTTACCCCGGGGAAAGATGATGGCAGGCGTGTCGGGCTGGCGGCGGGCCATGTCGGGGAGGTGGGCGGCAATATTGACGAAATTGGCGGCACCCATCCCCTACCCCTCCGTCACTGAGGCGGCCCGGTCGAGAAACGTTCCAATGAGCGGCACCACGTCTTCGGCCGCATCTTCCAGGACGTAGTGACCCGCATCGGGAAAACTGTGCACTTCGGCCTCGGGGAAACGCCGCTGCCACTCGGCCAGGAAATGGCGGTCGAAGACGAAATCGAGCTCCCCCCAGCAAATGAGCATGGGGAGCCCGCGGAAGCGCTCCAGCCCCTTTTCCACGGCGCTCACGTGGGGATAGGTGCGGTCCGAGGGGGCAAGGGGGATATCCTGAACGAAGCGCAGCGTCGCAATGCGGTTTTGCCACGAGTCGTAGGGGAGACGGTAGGCCTGGCGAAGCTCCGCGGGCATGGGGTGGCGCTTGCACCCCACGAAGGAGGCGGCCAAAGCAAAGGCATTGGCGCCGCGCACGAGGAGGGCGCCAAGCTTCGTGTCGCGGCAGATCCGCAGCGCCGGGGGAAAGGGCTTTGACGCCGGGAGATGGAAAGCTGCGGTATTGAGGATCACGAGCCTCTCCACCCGCTCCGGGTGGCGAAGCGCCCATGCCATGCCGATCATCCCCCCCCAGTCGTGGAGGACGAGGGTCACCTTCTCAGAGCCGCCCACGTGCTCCAGGAGCCGCTCCAGGTCAGCCACCCGGCGTGCCAGCGTGTAGTCGTAGCGCTCGTCCCCGGGCTTATCGGAGAAGCCGCAGCCGATGTGGTCCGGGACGATGCAGCGGTAGCGGTCGCGCAGGGAGAGCACGAGGTTTCGGTAGTAGAACGACCAGGAGGGATTGCCGTGCACCATCACCACGAGCGGCCCCTCCCCCTCGTCGAGGTAGTGGTAGGAGAGGCCGTCCAGATCGAGACGGCGGCCGGTAAAGGGGTAGTATTTTTTCAGGTCGATGGTCACAGTAATTAGCCTTGAAGAACCATAATAAACGGGTGCAGCAGCGTCAGATTTGAGATGATGACAAGGCGCCGAGGAGAAGGCCCCGGAGGCGTACCGGAAGGTACGTCGAGGAGGCTGACGACGAAGGCAACGCCGTTAGCGCTCAAATATGGCGTTGCCCTACCATTCGATGCCCAGCATGAGACAGTTCAGCCCGCTCCCGATACCGAGAAACCCCACCCGGTCGCCCGATGCGAGGTGCTCCCGTTCGGCAGCCAGGGCGGCAGTGAGGGGGAGCGACACGGTGCCGATATTCCCCAGGTACTCGTAGGTGGTGAAGTCCTTTTCCGGGGGGATGTCAAGGGTGGTGAGGATGGTGGACTGGTGGCCGGAGCCCACCTGGTGGCAAATCACCCGGTCCACGTCGGCGCCGCTCCACCCCATCTCCCGCAGGAAAAGCTGCCAGGTGCGGGCCCCGAGCTCCACGCCGTACTTCATGACGGCAACGGCGTCGGTGGTCATGTACTGACTGAAATGCCCCGTCCCGTCGGGGGCGATCCCCCAGCGGCACAGCTCGTTATGTTCCGGCGCCGCCAGGGCCGCTCCGCCGAGGAGGCGGTGGCCGCTGCCGCCGAAGGAGCCGTCGGTGAGAAGGACCGCGACAGCCCCCGAGCCGCCGGTGAGGGTGGCGAGCGACGAGGCGAAGAGCTCCATGGAAGGCTCGGCCGTCATGCGGGCAATGGCGATGTCGTTGATATCCCGGGCGCTCTCGCACGAGACCACGAGCCCCGCCCGGATCTGGCCGAGGGCGATGCGGTTCGCCACCTCGATCATGCCGTTCAGGACGCCAAGACAGGCGTTGCTGATGTCGTAGACGAAGGCCTGGCGGCCGATATCAAGCCCCGCGGCCACGCGGCAGGCAGTGGCCGGCTCGAACTGCTCCCGGCAGACGCCGGCGTAGATGAGGCAGCCGACCTCCTTGGGCTGTACCCCGCCCTCCTCCAGGGCCTTCCGCCCGGCGGCAATTGCCCCCTTCGAGAGGGGAAAGTCCGGCTCCCACCAGCGCCGCTCGCGGATGCCGGTCAGGGCCTCCAGCTGCCCTGGGGCAATGTGCAGCCGTTCGTAGAAGCGGACAAGCCGCGCTTCAAGCTCCGGCGAGGTCACCACCACCGGCGCGAGTTCGTAGCCGATGGCGTCGATATGAACGTTTTCGTACTTCATGGTTCACCTTATGAAACAAAATTCCCGTAGTTATTCCATCCGCAGCGTAAAATCCTGCATCCCGTAGATCACCTTGCCGTCCACCGACAGGTAGCCGTCGGCCGTGATGGTGCGCGCCCCGTCGTCCACCCCCGTCACCACCGCCTCGATGGTCACTTCCCCGTTCGTAGGGACGATCTGCCCGCGGTAAACCCACGTGTGCTTGTGTCCAAGGGCCACCGCCTCGAAGCGCTCCCCTTCCCCCCAGCGCTCCACGGCCGCAACTTTGAGGAGTTGGAGAAAGGACTCGAGGCCGAGCGAGCCGGGGCAGACCGGGTCCTGGTAGAAGTGGGCCTTGAAGAACCACTCCCCGGGGTCGACCGCCTTCACGCCGCGGATGAAGCCAAGCCCCTTGGGGCCGCCGTCGGCAATGAAGAGCGTGATACGATCCACCATGCGAAACCCCTGCTCCGGGAAGGGAGACGCTTCCGGGTACGGAAAGGTCGTACCGCGGGCAGCTTCGCCGGCCGCGGGCACGTAGGGCGTCACCTCGCGGATGCCCACCTGGTTGGCCAGAGCCTCCCGCGAGAAGAAGCCAAAGACCGTATCACCCTCGTAGACGACCCCCTGGGAGTCGCAGACCCGCATGTCGTAGTTCTGGATGATCATGCCGCCGCTGGCCGCCACCCGGGTGATCTTTACCCGCGTGGTGAGAACGCCGCTGGCCGGGGTCACCGGGCGGTGCTGCACCGCGCTCCCCCCCAGGTTTCGGAAACAGAGGTCCGTCGGACTCGTGAGGGCCGAGCCGATGTAGGCGGCGAGCCAGCCACAGGGCTGAAGCGCAGTCTCCAGGAGGACCGCAAAGGGCATGGTCTCATGGCGGTCGGCGCCGAAGTACCAGGCATCGATGGGGACGAAGTACTCGGCCTCCGCCTCGCCGTCTGCCTCCATGCGCCACGGGGGGGACGTCACCTCTACGACCCGGTCGAGGAACTGGAACGGCGGCCCGGGGAGGCGGGCGATCTTCCGCTCCCCGTCGAAGGGGAGGTAGGGGGCGCCGAAGGCCTCGGAAGGCTTGCCGTTACTGAAGGCGAGGATCGTCTCCCGGCCGTAGACGGTCGGTTTGTTCGTATGGTAGGGGCGCTGCT
>DATDMX010000018.1:0-5744 GCA_036518575.1 Geobacteraceae bacterium
GGTTCCCGGTCACGCCACCTCCCGATAAATCCCCATCACTTTTCCGATGATCGTCACCTCTCCTTGTCCCGGTCTGACAATGATTGGCTCCATGTTGGGATTTTCCGGCTGCAGACGAATGTGGTCCCGCCCTCGGTAATAGCGTTTCAACGTGGCCTCGCCGTCTACCATGGCCACGACGATGTCGCGGTTTTCCGCGGTCGTCTGGGGACGAACCAGTGCCAGGTCTCCTTCGAGAATGGCTGCGTTCACCATGGAATCGCCCTTCACCCTCAGAAAGAACGCCCCGTCTCCCGGGGATTGGCCACGGTCGATGACAAAGTATCCCTCGATATGCTCGACGGCAAGGTTGGGAATGCCTGCGCGAACAGTCCCAACGATGGGGAGGGAAATGCTGCCACGCCCTTGACTGACAAGAACGATCCCCCGTGAATTCCCGGAGCTCTTACGGATATAGCCCTTTCGCTCCAGGGCGTCCAGGTGCTTCATCACCCCGAGGGTGCCCGTCACGCCCAGCTCAGCGGCAATTTCCCGCAGAGTCGGGGCAAAGCCGCGTGCTTCCATGTAACTTGTGATAATTTGGAGAACTTTTTGCTGTCGTTGCGTGAGTCCGTTCATATGCCCCCAGAGGTTACCATTTGACAACCCACTATACCTCGACTTTTAAGCCTTGTCAATGGACGGTAAAAACGACATTTTTTGTATGTCTGGGGCGACAAATCATTGACAACGCGGGGCTTTGCGGGGAAAATGAATGATATCAGATTAGTGGAGGAGATGTTTGGAAACTGTTCTTCTGGAACTCTTTGTCATTGCCATACTCATTGTTATAAACGGTTTTTTTGCCTGCTCCGAATTTGCCATCATTTCCATCAGAAAAAGCAGAATCGCCCAGCTTGTTGCAATGGGTGACGAGCGGGCCAAGTTGGTAGAAGCCCTTCAGAAGGATCCCCACCGACTCCTTGCCATCGTCCAGATTGGTGTAACGGTGGTCGCCTCCGCCGCCTCCGCAATCGGCGGTGTTATTGCCGTTGAACACCTTCGCCCCGTCCTCCAGCACTCCTCCGTGGAGCTGCTGCGCAATGCCGCCGAGCCCATTGCCGTGACCATCGTGGTGGCCATCGTCTCCTACTTTTCACTCATTATCGGCGAACTTGCTCCCAAGACCATTGGCCTTCTCTACGCCGATCCCATCGCACTCAAGGTGGCCCAGCCCATTACCATCCTCGAACGGATGGGGAGCATCGTCATCTCTCTCCTGACAGTCTCCAGCAAAGCGATTCTGCGGCTTCTCGGGATCAAGGGAGAGGACCGGGCCTTCATAACCCGGGAAGAAGTACAACACATCGTCGCCGAAGGCCACGAAAGCGGCATTTTCAGTGCTACAGAGCAGGAGTTTATTCAGAATCTTTTCGACTTTACCCACACTGCGGTTCGCGAGGTCATGGTCCCCCGCACCCGCATGGCAGCCCTTGATCTCGACTTATCCCGCGCGGAAATGATTCGCTTCGTGCTGGAAAATCAATACTCCCGCTATCCTGTCTACCGTGACAGCATCGAGAACATTGCCGGCTTCATTCACAGCAAGGATTTTCTCAGCCGAGTCGTGACCGAGCCCGAATTCGACATCACCACCATTGTCCGACCGCCTTTCTATGTGCCAGAGGGGAAGAAAGTCAACGACCTGTTGAAGGAGATGCAACGCAAACGCATCCACATAGCACTCGTCGTCGACGAGTACGGCGGATTGAACGGCCTCGTAACGACGGAAGACCTCCTGGAGGAACTGGTCGGCGAGATCGAAGACGAGCATGACGTGGGCGAGCCCCGCCGCGTTCAGTACTTTGCCGATGGCAGCATGGCAGTGGACGCCCTCATCTCCATTTCCGACCTGGAGGACCTCCTTGGGATAAAGCTTGGGGAGGACCTCACCTTCGATACCCTGGCGGGACTCATCCTCGACCAACTCGGCAGGTTTCCCGAAAAAGGGGAGAAGGTGCGCTGGAACGACTTTATTCTTGTGTGCGAGGAAGTGAAAAAGAACGCCATCGTTCGCGTGCGCATCATCCACGTTGAGAAAACGGCGGCGACTGACGAATAGACACGAGACCTACGAAGGCCTAGCCACCGAAAGCCCCACCCTCCCCTCTACAATTCACCCGAAACATTAGCGCCACGCCCTGTTTTGAGCAGACGCAGGCCAACCGCACCCGACATCACTTTCGGCCGCTGGACTCTATTCTTACTACGGATGTTTCTTCCGCCCGACGGCAACGGAGATGAGGATAGAGATTGTCAGTACGCCGACGATCACACCGAGGGAAAAGACCGTGGGGATGTGCACGACATCGGTGAGAAGCATCTTTGCGCCGACATAGCCGAGGATAAGGGAGACCCCAAGCTTCAGGTAGGCGAACATTTCGAGGACATTGGCAAGGAGATAGTACAGGGATCTCAGCCCCATGATGGCAAAGACATTGGATGTATAGACGATGAACGGGTCGGTGGTCACCGCAAGAACAGCCGGGATGGAATCAAGGGCAAAGATGACGTCACTCGACTCAATTACCAGCAGTGCCAGCAGAAGGGGGGTGGCAGCAGTAACGCCCCTCTTCCGGATAAAAAATTTGTCGTCCCTGATCCGCCGGGTAATGGGGAGAAATCGCCGCGCTAACCGGACCAGCGGGTTCTTTTCTGGTTCCATCTCGCCCTCGCCGCCAAAGGCCATCTTGAACCCCGTAAACACCAAAATCGCACCAAAAACGTAGATCATCCAGTGAAATCGCTCGATCAGCTCGATGCCGACGAGGATAAAGAGTGCCCGCATGACGAGAGCGCCGATGATTCCCCATTTGAGAATCTTCGGCTGGTGGGCGCGGGTAATATGGAAGTAGCCGAAAATCATGATGAAGACAAACAGGTTATCGACGGAGAGTGACTCCTCGATGAGGTAGCCGGTGAAGAACTCGAGCGCTTTGGTCGGTCCGAGGTAATAGTAGATGCCGCCATTGAACGCTAGAGCGAGCAAAACCCATACAACGGTCCAGGCGAGCGCCTCGCGAAACCGTATCGCATGGCTTTTGCGGTTGAATACACCTAAATCAAGGATGAACATGATGGTGAGCAGAACGGCAAAGCCGCCCCACAACATGGATTTTGTCGTCATTGATGAACTTTCTCCAGTGCGTAAATTCTGAGGTGTAGCCAATGTAGCGCGACACGAAACAAACGTCAAAAAGAAAACACGGCCCTCGGCAATGACCTGAATGCCGAAAATAATGCTTGGTTTTATCCGTCAACGCGCTACTATTGCAGGGTAACGACCGCCAGCACCGGAGGCCCCCACCATGAACAAACGAATAGCTATCGCTGCTGTGCTCCTCTTTGTCCTCGCAGCCGCGCTCTATTTTTTCTACCACAAAAATGCGTCCACGGGAGAAACCATCCGACTCTCGGGGACCGTGGAGGTAACCAGCGTAGAAGTGAGCTTCAAGATACCGGGACGCATAAGAGAGCGGCTTGTGGACGAAGGAGAAAGCGTGAAGGCAGGGCAAATCATCGCGCGCCTCGAAGATGACGACCAGAAGCAGGAGGTTGCGCTGCGCCGCTCCGACGCCCAGTCGGCCAGGGCTGTCCTGGCGGAACTTGAGAACGGCTCGCGCAAGGAGGAGATTGCCCAGGCGGAAGCTGCACTGACGGCTGCCGAAGCCGAAGCGAAGCGCCTCGGCGACGACTGGCCCCGACAGGAGGCTTTATTCGCGAAGGAGGTGATCCCCCGGCGCGAGCTCGATCGATCGCGCAGTGCCCGGGACATGGCCGAAGCCCATGTTCGCGAAGCACGCGAGACGCTTGCCCTCGTGCGCAAGGGCCCCCGCCGGGAGCGGATCGACCAGGCCCGCGCCCGCTTGCGATCAGCCGAGGATAGCCTTGCACTTGCTCAAAACCGCCTCGACTATACCACCCTCTCCTCTCCTCTGGCGGGAACGGTCCTGGCAAAGAACGCCGAGCCAGGCGAGCAGGTGGCGGCAGGGACCCCTGTTGTCACCGTCGGCAACGTCACCGACACCTGGGTGCGAGCCTATGTCAGCGAGACAGATCTGGGGAGAGTGAAACTGGGTCAGAAAGTCAAGGTGACAAGCGACACGTGGCCAGGCAAGGTCTATGACGGGTCAGTCACCTTCATTGCTTCAGATGCGGAGTTTACCCCGAAAAGCGTTCAGACTGAAAAGGAACGAGTCAAGCTTGTCTACCGGATAAAGATCACTGTTCCCAACCCGACCAGCGAACTCAAACCGGGAATGCCGGTCGATGCCGTACTAAGCGTAAAGTAAGACGAGGAAAACCGGAGCAGGACACCGCATCTTATGGACGCCATCATCACCGACAATCTCACCAAACGCTTCGATGCCGTGACCGCCGTAGACGGCGTGTCCCTCTGTGTCGCACCGGGCGAACTATTTGGCCTCATAGGCCCTGACGGAGCGGGGAAAACCACCATCCTGCGCATGCTTGCCTCCATAATGGAGCCGACCGCAGGCACTGCCCGGGTGATGGAGAGGGATATTGTCGCCGATGCAGAGGCCATTAAGAAGGAAATCGGGTACATGAGCCAACGCTTCGGCCTCTACCCCGACCTGACGGTGCTCGAAAACATCCATTTCTACGCCGACATCTTCAGCGTGCCCCTGAGAGGGCGTGCCGAGCGAATAGAAGAACTCCTTGCCTTCAGCAATCTGACCCCCTTCAAGAAAAGGAGAGCGGGAAATCTCTCCGGCGGTATGAAACAGAAACTGGGGCTTGCCTGCGCCCTCGTGCACACCCCCCGCGTTCTCTTTCTCGACGAGCCAACCAACGGCGTCGACCCGGTAAGCCGCCGCGATTTCTGGCGCATACTCTACCGTCTGCTCAAGGAAGGTGTCACCATCTTCGTCACCACCGCCTATCTCGACGAAGCCGACCGGTGCCACCGGGTGGGACTCATCCACAAGGGGCGGCTCCTCGCCTGTGACACTCCGGAGGGGCTGAAACGGCTGATGGAAGGTGTCATCCTGGAGGTCCGTACCGACAATGCACGGCGAGCTGCAGGACTGCTGCGCACCAGCTATCCCTCCGCCAGCGTCGGTCTCTTCGGCGATCGGGTGCACATTACGTGTAACGACGCCGAAAAAATGCGAACCGACCTGGAGCAGTGTCTCAAGCGGGAAGGTGTCGAAATCCTCGGGATTCGCCAGGTGGAGCCGAGCCTTGAGGATGTATTCGTCTCGGTTCTTGCGGGCGAGAAGGAGGTCGGCGCCCATGGAGCGTGACGCTCTCTCCAACGCCGTTACCCTCACGGAACTTTCCAAGCGCTTTGGCGACTTCGTCGCCGTCGACCGCATCACGCTCCAGGTGCGCAAGGGCGAGATTTTTGGTTTTCTCGGCCCCAACGGCGCCGGTAAGTCCACCACCATTCGCATGCTGTGCGGCATCCTCGAGCCGTCATCGGGAAACGGCACGGTCGCCGGCTTCGACGTCATTCGGGAAGCGGAGGAGATCAAGAAGCATATAGGTTACATGAGCCAGAGATTTTCCCTCTACGAGGACCTGACCGTAGAAGAAAATATCGACTTCTACAGCGGCATTTACCGTCTCCCTGCAGCAAGGAAGAATGAGCGTAAGGAATGGGTGATCGAGATGGCAGGACTCGGGCAGCACCGCAGCTCGAAGACGGCGGTTCTCTCCGGCGGCTGGAAACAGCGTCTTGC
>DATDMX010000019.1:0-5111 GCA_036518575.1 Geobacteraceae bacterium
GACCGAAGAGGCGGCGCTCAAGGCGAGAAACGGTAGCTTTTCGACCACGAGGACCCGCGGGTTGCGGCGGCGCAGCGGGTACCCGTCGAGGATGAGGAGCACGAGCGGTAGCGACACGGCCATCGGCTTGCTCAAGAGGGCAAGGAAGAAGAGGCCGAGTGACGCGAGGTACATCCTGTCGCGTGGGAAGGCCGCCGCTTCTCGGGATGCCGTGCCGCGGCCGTAAGCGAGGTACGCGAGCACGCTTGCCAGAAAGAAGAAGGCGCAGAGGAGGTCCTTTCGCTCCGCAACCCACGCCACCGATTCCACGTGGAGCGGATGAAGGCCAAAGAGAAGTCCCGTCACGGCTCCCGCGATAAGCTGCTCCTTGCCGGCGCCTCCGGCTGCTCCTTCCCTTCCGGCTGCCACGTCGGCAAGCCGCACCGCGAGCACCGTCACAAGCATCGTATTCGCGGCATGAAGGATGACGTTCGTCAGATGGTGGCCACGGGGATCGAGGCCCCAGACAGCGTAATCGAGAGCGTGGGAAATCCACGTGAGGGGGTGCCAGTTGGCAGCGTAGGAACCGAAAAACGCCCATGACAGGAAGGCCGGGCCGAACGTGCTCAGGTGGGGATTTTCAGTCACATACGTGCCGTCGTCCCATTCGAGAAAGCCGTTCTGAAGTGTCTTGAGATAGATGCAGAAGGTGACGAGGGCAATACCGGCGGCAATGATGGCGAGCGTGCGCCTCGTCGGCGGGTGTGCGGTATCATCCCGAGCGGGTGCTGGTCCCGTTGTGCGCGCAGTCGCTTTGTTCCCTCTCATCGCCACACCTCCGTCCCCACGCCGTCAGCCGACCTTGGCGTAGACCCCTTCCAGACTCTGGAACGCCCGGCCGACCCGCGTGAGGAGACCGATCTCCTTGACCGGCTTGAGGATGAAATCGAAGAACCCTTTCTCGAAGGCTTCCTTTTCCTCATCGGGGGTTGCCGCCGCCGTCATGAGAATCATGGGCGTGTAGCGAAACTCGGGAATCTTGCGCACTGCGGCGAGGAACTCGTACCCTCCGAGCTTCGGCATCACCTTGTCGGTAATGACGAGCTTCGGCTTGTGGATGAAAATCTTCCTGAAAGCGTCCATGCCGTCCACAGCCGTTTCCACCGCATATCCCTTGCGGGTCAGCATGTCGGTCACGATCGTGCGCACGAGGGCATCGTCCTCGACGAGAAGAATGGTCCTGGCGCCTGACTCCGCCAGCTTCTCGCCCAGATAGTGCTTCGCGATTGCCCGGTTGATCTCGGTTCGGGTGGATACGAAGGGGACCATCGTGACGCCGTGGCGAGCAGCGATCTCCGCGAAGAGCTTCTCCTCCGAGGGGTCGGCCACGGCGAGCCCGAGCCGGCCGCTCTCCAGCTTGAGGGGAAAGATCGTGTGCTCCACTGCCATTTCCATGGGGATGAGGCGAAGGATCTCCTCCGAAAACGCGTACTTGGCAAAATCGAAAATGGTGCGGCAGCGGTATTGGGTCGCCAAAGCTTCGGCAAGCTCCACGTCGGTGACGAGGCCGAGGACCTCCAGGAGTGCGCCGAGGCGCATGTTCTTGCTCCGGGCGTGGGCCACCAGCCGCTGCACGGAGACCTCCGTAAGGAGGCCCAACTCCACGAAGATCTCGCCAAGTAATTTGCGGGTTTTTTGGCTGGCGTCGAACGACCTTACTTCTGTCATCGAATCTGTTTCTCCTTCACGACCATCGCATGCCGGGCGATGAGCACTGCTGACACAAAAAAACAGCCGATTGCCATGCCGACAATCCGACTGTCTCATGGAGCTGTGCCGTGCATCGAGCCTTTGAGGCGGTTTCGTGAACCGGCGTTTAAATTATGAGAGAGAATACGCCCCAAAGTCAAGCGCTTTGGGGGCTCCCGTGAACAGGGAAATGGGTTTCTGCGGTTGCATTTGCCCCCATCCCGGTTAGAATGTAACTTCCGGCGGGGTGCAACGAACCCGCCCTCTCATGACGAGGTCTCCATGTTTGCTGTTATGGCCAATGTTGTCGCCTTCTTTCTCGGCGCAAAAATTCTCGATCTCACCAACCAATCTTTCCTCGGAGTGATTGTTTTCACTGCCGTCGCGCTGGTGGGCACGCTCGCCGCCACGCTTCTCGACGTATGCGTGCGGTCGCTCCTCCCCTCGGCCGGCTCCCCGAGAATGCCCCGCGACGTCGGCCTCGCCGCCAAGCCCCTGCCGGCATCCTCCGGGCACACCCGCTAGCCGCTTCCCCTTCACTTCTGACAGACGGGGCACCAGACCGTGCTGCGGTTCCCCAGCCGGCTCTGTTCGAGCGCTCCGCCGCAGCGGCGGCACCGTTCCCCGTCCCGTCCATACACGTCGAAGACGAGCGGGTGATACGCCAGCGTTTCCTCCGCCACCACGTACGTACTCCCCTGCGCGATGGACTCCTCCAGCACTTCGCGGATGGCCCCGGCCAGCCGGTCGCACTCCTCCCGCGTCAGGGAGCCGGCGGCCCGGTCGGGGCGTATGCCGCAGCGGAATAGCACCTCGTTGGCGTAAATGTTTCCAACCCCGGCCACCACGGCCGCATTCATGATGAAAAGCTTTATGGGGACGCGGCGCGAGCGGCTCGCCGCAAAGAGGTATGCACCGTCGAAGTCGGCGGTGAGTGGCTCGGGCCCGATCCCGGCCACGAGGGGATGAGCCAGCGGGTCGTCGGAAGTCCAGGCAACGATGCCGAATTTGCGGGGGTCGTGAAAGCGAAGCACCTCACCATCCTCGAACGCGAAATCGAGGTGGTCGTGCTTTCCCGGGGCGGCCGTGCTCGCCACGAGCCGCAGAAACCCGGTCATCCCCAGGTGGACGATGAGCCAGCCGCTTTCGCAGTCGAAGAGGAGATACTTCCCCCGCCGGTTCACTGCCCGCACCGTCCGGCCGGGGAGAACCGCGGCAAGCTCCGCTGGCACCGGGAGCCTGAGCTTCGCCGCCCGAATCGTGACGCGGGCGAATTTCTTCCCCACCACTTCCCGCTCCAGGCGCTGGCGCGTCGTTTCCACCTCCTGGAGTTCAGGCACCAGCACCTCCGGAACCGCCGGGATTCGGACGTAGCGTTCGGGCGAGGATCTCGGCGGCGAGATCGAGGTTGGTATCGGGGGCGAGGGCTGGGCCGAGGACCCGGACCTGGCCCGCGCGCTGCTGCAGGCGCTCGTCGTAAGCGGCACGCGGGGCAAGCCGGCGAAGCTCTGCCACGAGGTGGGTGAAGTTCAGCTCCCGCGACTGTTTCATGGCTGGGCCGAGCCCATCGTAGCTCATGCCGCTTTGGCGAAAAACCAGCGCCGGGTGGCTCCCCGCGTAGAGAAAGAGCGCCTTCTCCCGCTCCTCACCCCGCACCTCTTCCTCGCGCTCCACCTTTTTCATCACGGGGATCCCGCCCGTCATGATGGTGGCACCGAGGCTGAACTTGCGCTCGGTGACCGTGGCGGTCTCAGTCTGGGACGTGATCCCCATGGCAAGAAGAAGGAGCTCGATTTCGCCGTAGGGAATGGCGGCGCTCTCCCCGCTCACGCTCTCCAGGAAGAGCCTCTCCGCATCGAGCTCGAACCGGCGCACCACAAATCGCCCTCCCCTTCCCCGCACCTCATCAACGTCGACGACGAGTGCCGCGACCCCGCAGCGGCGAAGTGTCGCCGCCAGTGCTTCGGCCTGGTGTGCATCGGCAAACCGCGCTACCACCGCCGGCCCGCCACCGATGAGCCGCTGCCGAACCTCGAAGGCTGTCAGGCCAAGGGCCGCGGCCAGGGCCTGGGCAAGCTCGGCGCTCTCTTCCTTCCAGCCGTGAATGGCTACTATGTGCATGGAATCCTCCCTGGGGCGGATTTGCGCGCACCCGTGCCCCGCGCCGCATACTTTAGCAGAGAACGGGGGAAATTGCCATACGTGGCCGTTATCGCGCCGTGCAGCGATGCAATCTTCGCCAAATGGGGGAAAGAAGGGACGGTCCAAGGGAGGGAATGCAAGCTTTGTCCGGAAGTCGCGTGTCAGCGACTCCCGGGCTGGGTAGCTGCAGAGAAGATACTTACACGACGCCCTTTTCGCGCAGGAACGGACCATAACGGTGGTCCATCACCTTGATGTGGGTTTTCACCCATTCGACAAGGAAGTCCATCACCTCGAGGGAGAGGGTCACTCCGCCCTTTTCGTACTGTTTCTGGAAATCGAGCACCTTGTCCACAAAGGTGTCATGCTCCTTCTTGTGCTCCGTGTATCCGGGGAAGTCGTGCATCACCATAAGCTTTTCCTCGGCGGCAAAATGCTCCCGCGTGTAGCGGACAAGCTCGCCGAGAAGCGGTTCGAGCACTTCCTTGACGCTTCCCTGTTTCATGGCATCGTGCAGCCCGTTCACCAGGCCCACCAGATGTCTATGCTGCCGGTCGAAGGTGAGAATATGAACGGCAAGCGTCTCGTCCCAATTAAAGAGTGCCATGACGGTCCTCCTCTCCCCGCCCTGCCCGCCGCGAGTTGCACCCTGTCGCGGTCGGCCGAGCGGACGACCTTTAAATTAGCTATTTTTAACACATATTCATAATATCACTCGTCAGCCGTGGGCGCAAGGAGCCGGCCCAGGCTCGCGCGCGGCCTGTTCCCGCGACTCGGACGACGCGAGACTGTTGATGGGCATGGCTCCTCGCGTTACTGCATCAGGAAACGACGCACCAAGTCGGCACAGGATAGTCAGGGCGTGTATTTGACACGAAGCTCAGCGAGGAGAACGAACCTGAAACGTGGCTATATTAATGGAGGAAGGATCGGGATGGGTTATGAAGGTCGCTCTCGTCCCTCCGGGCCAGGACCGCGAGTGCGGCGCCGATCCCGGTGACGGCGATGGCTAATTGGCGTTCGATCAGCATAGAACCTCGGCAGGTATCAGCATTTTGAAAGGATGATAGTCAAGCCTCGCCGTTTTGGTATGTCCATCGCGGTAGTGATGCGCAGCAGCGTAGCGTCAGCGGAGACTGTCTGCCGCCGATTGTTATGCATCTGCCCTCCAATTCAAGGAGGATGAGATGAACTTGCGAAAAATCATAAGGTATTTGCTGATTGTCTTGAAATGGATTATC
>DATDMX010000020.1:0-4512 GCA_036518575.1 Geobacteraceae bacterium
CCTCGGTGAAGTAGGTACGGGCGCTGGCTGCGTCTCCCGCCTTCAAATAGGCCTTGGCGAGGTTGAAGTAGGGATAGGAGAAAGCGGCATTGCATTCGATCGCCTTCCGGAAAGCGGCTATCGCCCGCCCCCCCTCTCCCATGCTGTCATAGACGGTGCCGAGGCTGTTCCACGCATCGGCATACGACGGATTGAGGGCAAGGCACTTTTCGTAATAGGCAGCCGCCTCCTGTTTGCGTTGCAGGTGTTTGCTGACGTTGCCCATATTGAAATAGAGCTGCCACATCCCTCCTCCGCGGCTCTCCAGTTCCCGGTAGGCGGCGAACGCTTCGTCGTACATGCCGAGGGCATCGAAGGTGAGTGCCAGGTCCTTGCGAAGGTCGAGATCGCCGGGACGGGCAGCCACTGCCTGCTGCAGCGCGACGAGCCGGGGCATCTTCACTGCCAGAAGGCCGACCTTCTGCTTGGCCTGTGCCTTGAAGCCCTGCGTATCGACATAGGGCGAGAAGAGCACGCGGTTGTAATGATAGATCGCCTTTTCGTGGTTGCCGAGGCGTTCATAGACGGAAGCCAGTGAAAAGTTGGCATCCAGGTACTCTTCGTCAAAGGAGAGGGCGCGGCGGAAGCAGTCGATGGCCGCCTGGTACTCACCTCTCCTAAGGTACACGGCTCCTTCGCTGCTGATGGCCATGAAGTTCCCGTCGCTGAGCTCCTCGGCCTTCCGGTAATTGACGAGCGCTTTTTCGTTGTCACCCTGATCGAAATAAGCTGTGCCAAGATTCACGTATGCCCCATCCTGCGTCGGGAATTTTCTGATGACATCGCTCCAGAGGCTGACCGAATTCTTCCACACGGTATTCTGGCGAAGTGCCAGCCCCCCCAGCACGACGACGAGGAGCACAGAGAAAGAGAGCACGGGAAGGGCGCGCCGGCCCGCAACGAGCCTCGCAAGGGCCGTGGCAGCAACGTAGATGAGGCCAAAAGAGGGGATATAGACGTAGCGGTCAGCGACGACAGGGGTGGAGTTGAAAAAATTGAGGACCGGGATCAGGGTAATAAGGAACCAGCCAAAGCCGAAGAGAAGTTCGGGGAATATTCTGCGCACCCTGATGGCCACCGCAACGATCACCACATACGCCAGGAGGGGAAGAATCGTTGCCGCCGAAAAGAGCGAAGGGGAAAACGGTATATCGTACACGGCCGAGAAACCGACGGGGACGACGAGCATCTTGAGATAGAAGAAGGGAATCTGGATGGCCTTCGCGATGGTGGTACCCAGGTTCGAGGCGCCAAGGCGCACGAGCTCGGGACTGAGCATGCCCGTGCGAAGCGCGATCGTCTTGAACAGGACGTAGAAGAGAACCGAGAGCAGGAAAAAGGGAACGAGGGAGAGGACGGTGCTGGCCCGACGGGACCTCCAGCTCGCGCCGCCGGCCACAAGCACGAAGAACGCGAGTAAGAGCGGCAGGATGATGACATAGTGCTTTGAGAGCAGCGCCAGCAGGAAACAGAGGAGCGCCCCTCCGTACGCCTTGAGCCCCTCGCCTTCGCGGCGAAGAAAGCGCAGGAAGAAGACGCTCGCGGCAAAGGAAAAAAGTCCCGCCAGGAGCGCCCCCCGGTTGAAGACCGCGTCCACCACCTCGCAGTGGATGGGGTGCACCGCAAAAAGAACGCCGGAAAGCAGGGCCGCGGTCGGAAGAAACGCCGCGGCGCCGGACGAGTCATCCCGGTGCAGCAGCAGAGTCGCCTCCCGCGCCAGCACATAGGCGGCCACACCATTGAGACAATAGAAAAAGAGGTTGGTGAGGTGGAAACCGAAAGGTTGACCTTTCCAGATGGCGTAGTCAAGCATGACGGTAATGTCGCGCAACGGAAAGTATTCGATGACGCTTTCGGACGTAAAGGAGGAGAGCACTCGCCACAAATCGAATTTCTTAACGAAATCACTGCGGACGATATAGACCACATCATCCCAGACAAAGCCGTTGGCCAGAGAGTTGCCAAATACGAGGAGGGTGACGACAACAAGAAGAAGCACGTGACGGGATTGCTGTTTCATGACTCTGTTCCTCGGGACGCCATTCGCGCCTAGGGGGTAAAATCCATGTGGGAAAAGAAGAGTTTTTCGAATGCCGGGTTGCCGGACAGGGGGACGACCTTCATGGCGCGGGCAAGGGCCCCTATCCCGGGCTCTCCCTGACGGGCACACAGGTCCCTTTCGGCACCGGCCAGCGCGCCTTCGCGCACGAAGCGGGTGATGGCCACCATTGACTCGCCCAGGATGCCGTTACTCTTGAGACTCGGGGGAAAGAGCTCGACCCCGAACGAGCCGGTGACTATCACTTCGTTCAGTTCCGACGCGGCAATCCCCGCACGCTGGCAGAGGACCTCGATGCCGCTTCTCACCGCCGCGTTGGCAAGCTGTATCTGGCGGATGTCCCCCTGGGTGATGGACACCGTTCCCGACGCATCACGGTAGAGCACGAAGGCGCGCTCCCCGGCCACCCCCTCCAGGCGGTTGGCGAGGTTCGACGCCACTTCGTCCGCCGAAGCGATACGACCACTCCTGTCGAGTATCCCGGCCGACAGCATCGCGGCAATGGCGTCGAAGACCCCGGAACCGCAAATCCCGCGGGGCCGCCCTCCCCCCACGGTGGTAAGACTGACCCTCTCTCCGTCGATGGTCACCCGGGAGATGGCACCGTCGAGGGCCGTCATGCCGTGCGCGAGGTTGCCGCCCTCATAGGCCGGGCCAGCTGCAACCGAGGTGGCAAGCACCTTTTCGTCGGTTGTGAGGGCAATCTCCCCGTTTGTCCCCAGGTCGAGGAAGAGGCGCTTCCCCTGCTTTTCGCCGCATCCGTAGACGAAGGCGAGGAGGTCTCCCCCGACAAAGCCTCCGGGGAGAGGAAAGACGCTCGCCGGCACCCGTGTACCCCACCCCAGCGCGCCGGTATCCGTCTCCTGCCCCTCGGTGAACAGGGGGCGGTACGGAGGAAAAGCGAGCGAGTCGACGGGGAGGCCCAGAAGAAGGTGTTCCATGGTGGGGTTGCCCACGAACGCTACGCGCTGCAACTCGCCCCACGACCTCCCGCTCTCAGCCAGGAGGTCTGCCACGAGCCTTTCCAGGACCTCCCGCACACGCCGCGTCATCTCCTCCCGCGTTACCGGAGAACGCACGGCAACTTCCAGCCGTTTCACCACATCGGCACCGAACTCCCGCTGCGGGTTGATGGCGCCGGCCTGGGCAAGCCGCTTTCCCGACTGCGTGTCGATGAGGGAAACGGCAAGCGTCGTTGTCCCGATGTCTACCGCGGCGGCAAGCACGTCAGGCCACCGCCACGAAGAAGTCGCGCCGGGGGACGACCTCCCCGACGGCGACGGCAAAACACCCGCGCGCCGCTGCCAGTTGAAGAAAGTGCGTGGCGGCTTCCGGAGCAAGGGCAACGAGAAGCCCCCCGGAGGTCTGGGGGTCCAGCAGGGGGAGGAGGTCATCAGCGGCCATGCCGGGGGCCGAGAGCTGGGAAGCATAGTGGTCGCGATTGCGGTAACAGCCGGCCGGCACGAGGCCATCGCGCACGAAGCCTCTCACCCCATCCATAAAGGGGATGCTGGCGGCGGCAAAACGCAGGGTGACGTTTGCGCCCCTGGCCATCTCGCACGCGTGACCGACGAGGCCAAACCCCGTCACATCGGTTGCGGCCGAGGCGTCGCATGCCACCATCAGCTCGGCGGCAATTGCGTTCAACGTGGTCATCCAGGTCACGGCCTGCCTCACCACATCCGCCGGTGCCATCTGCGCCTTCACGGCCGTTGAGACGATGCCGCTGCCAAGGGGTTTGGTGAGAATGAGGCGGTCTCCCGGACGCGCCGTGGAATTGCGCACGATGCGGGCCGGATCCACGAGGCCGGTGACGGCAAGGCCGTACTTCAGCTCGTCGTCCTCCACCGTATGCCCCCCGACCAGGCAGACGCCCGCCTCCCTGAGCGCATCCTGACCACCGGCAAGGATCGCTGCGAGCACGGAAGTGTCGAGGGTGCAGGCCGGAAAAAACACGAGGTTCATGGCCGTCACGGGCCTCCCCCCCATGGCGTAGACGTCGGAGAGGGCGTTGGCCGCGGCAATCCGGCCAAAGGCACGGGGGTCGTCAACCACCGGAGTGACGATGTCTGCCGTCTCCACGAGGGCGAGGGACTCCCCGATCCGGTACACGCCGGCATCGTCGGCTGTCTCCGGTCCAACGAGAAGGGCCGGGTCGACCGTCCTCTCAAGTCCCGCAAGTGCTTCCTCCAGGCCCGCCGGGCCCAGCTTGGCGGCTCAACCCGCCGCTTTAACGAGCGATGTCAGTCGCACTGTTCCGTTACTCATCCCCTCGCCTCCTTTCCCGCGACCTGCCCGCGAACTCCGGGCGATAGCGTTTGTTTTGCGCGCATGCCCGGCACACGCGTCCCCTTCTATTATCAGGAAACACCGAATTTCCGCAACTGCAGAATAAAGGGCTGCACCCTTTCCCG
>DATDMX010000021.1:0-6131 GCA_036518575.1 Geobacteraceae bacterium
CGTTATACTAATTTTTTGTCGTATTCCTCCACCCCCAAAGGAGCTTCTCAACCATGGAGCCTATTGTTACCCTGTCGGAAAAATGCCGCAAGTGTTACTCCTGCGTTCGCAGCTGCCCGGTCAAGGCCATAAAGGTAGAAAACAGCTTTTCCGAGATTATTTTCGATCGTTGCATCGGCTGCGGCAACTGTCTCAGCAATTGCCCACAGAAGGCGAAGGTCGTGACCGACAAGGTGGCGGTCACCGAACGTCTTCTCAACTCGAACCAGCGGGTGATCGCCGTGCTAGGTTGCTCCTTCCCCTCTTACTTTCACCATGTCACCCCCGGGCAACTCGTTGCCGGTCTCAAGAAACTCGGCTTTGCCGAAGTCCACGAGGGCGCATGGGGAGCTGAACTCATTGCCCCCCTCTACGCTGCCGCCATGGAAAGGACGACAGCACCCCTCATTTCTTCTCACTGTCCGACCATCGTCGACCTCATCGAGCGCCACTACCCGAAGCTTATCAAGAATCTTGTTCAGGTTGTTTCCCCCATGATCGCGATGGGCCGCTTCCTCAAAGGCACCGGCGACCCAAACGCCAAGGTGGTGTACCTCAGCTCCTGCATCGCCGCAAAATTTGAAATCTACGCAGAAGAAACCGCCGGGGCCATCGACATAGTCCTCACCTACAAGGAACTGGAGGGAATTTTCCGCAACCGCTCCCTAAGCCTCCCGACTCTTGAAGAAGAGCCGTTCGACGGCATTCGTCCCCATCTGGGACGGCTCTATTCCATTTCCGAAGGCACGTTCAAGGCTTTTTCCATCGCAACAGACCCTCTCGACACCGAAATCGTCACGGCCGAGGGGGAGTTTAACGTCATGGAGATCATTCACGACCTTGCTTCCGGACGCATCAATCCGCGCATTGCAGACATCCGCTTCTGCTACGACGGCTGCATTGGCAGCCCCGGCCGAAACAAGGAGCTAACAGGATTTTCCAAACGAAACCTTATTATTTCCCATTTCAAGAAAGAAACCCCTTACTGCACCGACCCGCGCTACCAAAAGGAATTCCCGACCACCGCGCTTCATCGGTCATTTTCCAACAAGTTCACGAAACTCGAGACGCCAAAGGGCAACGATATCAAGAAGATCCTCCAGATAAGCAACAAGTTCGCCCAGAAAGACGAGCTGAACTGTCGAGCCTGCGGCTATCGCACCTGCCGGGATTATGCCGTCGCGGTGCACCAGGGCCTTGCCACCATGGAGATGTGCCTCCCGTACAACCTCGAACGCCTCGAGGAGGACCACGACCGTCTCATCCAGAAATACGAGCTGGCGCAACGGGAACTTGAAAGGGAATACGGCGACGAATTCATCGTCGGCACCGATCGTAAGACCTTTGAGGTTCTCGAACTTATCAAGCAGGTCGGCCCCACGCCGACAACCGTCTTGATCCGTGGAGAATCGGGCACCGGCAAGGAACTAACCGCCCGCGCCATCCATCGTTACAGCAGGAGAAACGACAAGCCGCTTGTCACCGTTAACTGCACCACCATCACGGACTCCCTCCTCGAAAGCGAGTTGTTCGGCCACAAGAAGGGAGCATTCACCGGTGCCGTTGCCGACAAGAAAGGGCTATTCGAGGCCGCCGACGGAGGCACCATCTTCCTCGACGAGATTGGCGACATTACACCGAAACTCCAGGCTGAGCTCCTTCGTGTCCTCGATAGCGGCGATGTCAGGCCAGTGGGTGGCACCGTCGCCAGGAAAGTCGATGTGCGCCTCATCGCCGCCACCAACAAGAATCTTGAGGAAGGCGTCAAGGAAGGATGGTTCAGGGAAGACCTTTATTACCGACTCAATGTTTTCACCATCACCATGCCTCAACTGCGCCACCGCAAGGAATCGATCCCGGTCCTGGCCCATCATTTCCTTGAAAAGGCCCGCCACAAGCTCAACAAGAACATCGTCGGCATCGAGGAGCGCGCCATAAAGGCCATGATGCAGTACCCCTGGCCCGGCAATATTCGGGAAATGCAGAATGTTATCGAGAGGGCCGCTGTCCTCACCCACGACAGCATAATCAAGCTCGGAAACCTGCCCCTTGTATTCGCAGAGAATTATGCCGACGAAGCGGTGGACGTTCCCGACCTCAAGTCCTTCAAAAATGAACGCGAATCACATGTCATGCGGGTTGAAAAGAAACTGATCCAGCGCTACCTCAAAGACGCCGGCGGCAATGTGTCACGGGCGGCACAACTCGCCAACATTCCCCGGCGCACGTTCTACCGCCTCCTCGACAGACACGGATTGAGCGGCCGCGGGCTTCACAGCCCGGAGCGCCCAGATTCCGGGCATCCCTAACCTCTTCACCTGCACGTCGTTTCCCGAGATGGCACCAAGAACCGTATCCTCCGGTGTGCAATTTTGGCCACACTGTGTCACCACTGGCACACTCTGTATACACAATCGCCCGCCCGCCTGGCCACACCACCTTAACTTATCCAATGATTTTAGGCATTTATAATTTATTTTCCCATTGGCACGATAATGGCAATATCACATCATCATCACGACAATTATGCATTCAAATAACGCAACCAAAGGAGAATACCATGGGAAGAATGAGAGAAAATCCGCGCTACAACGTCATTTCGATGAGAATCAGCGATGATGAGAGAGAGGCACTCGAAACCATCATGACCGCTACGCGCAAAAATGTTTCCGAAATCATGCGTGAGGCCATGGAACTGGTGAAAAACCGCCTTGCACGAGAAGTGATGGAGAAGAAGGCCGCCTGAAGAAGCAAAAAAAAAAAGGGCGCCAACGGCACCCTTTTCACATGAAGTCTGAAGGGGAGCGTCGCCCTCGGCGACCGCTCCGCCACGCCACTCATCTGACCTTCCAGGTTGTACCCTGAGGTCCGTCAAGAAGTTCGATGTTGCGTGAAAGCAGCATGTCGCGAATGGCGTCGCTTTTCTTGAAATCTTTCGCCTTGCGCGCTTCGGCCCGCTCGGCGATGAGCCGTTCGATCTCTGCAACGGAAATTTCGAGTGTTGCCGCCTTGCGGGCCTTGATTCTTTCCAGATAGGCGCCCGGGTCGGAATTGAATATCCCGAGGACTTCCGCAACTTCCCGGAAGACGGTTTTGACTTCCCCGAGTAGTTCGCGGCAGCCAGCGGAAACCTCCTTGATGTCAGCCAGCACGCGGTTCACGCTACGGACAAGATCGAAAATATGACCGATCGCCTGAGCCGTGTTGAAGTCGTCGTCCATCGCTTCGATAAAGCGTTGTGACAATCCCCTCACCCTTTCCCGCAATTCATCCTCGGCTTCACCTGCGACCGACGGAGCAGGAGCAGGCGTCCTCGCCAAGACTTCATCGATCCCCGCAAGTGCCTTATAGATTCTCTCCATGCCGGCTTCGGCGTCATTCAGGTTCTGATCGGAAAAATCGAGCGGGGAGCGGTAGTGAGCCGACAGGAGGAAGAAGCGGAGGATCTCGCTGTCATATTTCTCCAACACTTCCTTAATGGTAAAGAAGTTCCCCAGGGACTTACTCATCTTCTCGGCATTGATGTTCACGAAACCGTTGTGCAGCCAGTATTTCACGAAGCGCTTGCCCGTAGCGGCTTCCGACTGGGCGATTTCGTTTTCATGGTGGGGAAAGACGAGGTCCTTCCCGCCGCCGTGAATATCGAAGCTTTCACCGAGGAATTTCATGCTCATGGCCGAGCACTCGATGTGCCACCCGGGTCGCCCCTTCCCCCACGGTGACTCCCAGTAGGGTTCGCCCGGCTTCGCTTCCTTCCACAGAGCAAAATCCATGGGGTGGCGCTTGCTCTCATCCACCTCCACCCTGGCGCCGGCCTGCATCTCCTCGAGGTTGCGCTTGGAAAGCTTCAGGTAGCCGTTGAATTTTTCCACGCAGTAGTAGACGTCGCCTCCGCGTTGGTAGGCGTAGCCACGGTCGACGAGGGTTTGAACAATGGCGATAATCTCGGCGATATGGTCGGTGGCCTTGGGCTGCAGCGTGGGAAGTTCGAGGCCCAGGGCTGCCATGTCGCGATCGAACTCCTTGATGAATCGTTCCGAGATCTCGTTATAGGGAACGCCGTCGCGGTTCGCGCGATTGATGATCTTATCATCGATATCGGTATAGTTGCGCACATAGGTGACCTCGAAGCCACTACGGCGCAAGTAGCGATAGATCACGTCGAAGACCACGTTTGCCCGGGCATGACCGATGTGGCAATGGTCATAGACCGTGACCCCGCAGACGTACATGCCGACCTTGCCGGGCACGATGGGGATGAACTCCTCTTTTGCCGCAGTCATGGTATTGTAAACTCGGAGTGCCATGAAAAACCTCGATATTGATAGTGGAATCGTAAAAATCTAGCATAGGAGGGGCAAATTGTGAAGACCTTTTCCCCTCCGGCCAGACAGATGCAGTGACAACTCGAGTCAGCGCTACTCCCCGCCCCGAGAGCCGACAATCTGCGGGAGCACCAAACGCTGTGGCCCAACAACTGAAAGGGCCGTCTCCCCGGGGAAGCGGCCCTTTCAGTTGTTCTTAACGGAACGGCTGGCCGTCCCGTGCTTATTTGCCGATAAACTTGTTCACGCTTGCGATGATGGCCGCATTGGTGAATGGCTTGCGGATGTAGCCGTTTACCCCTGCCTCGGCGACGAGGCGCTGCAACTCCTCCTCGCTCTTCGAGGAGAGGAGCACGATGGGAATGTCCTTGCTGAAATCCTTCTCCTTGAGGAGTTTGGCCTTCTTGTTGCCGTCAAGCATGGGGAGCATGACATCAAGAATTATCAAATCGGGTTTATTGGGGGAAAAGATAAAGCTGTTCGCCTCAATACCGTTGGTTGCCGTGGAAACCTCGAAACCAGCCTCCTCCAACGCATCTTTGGCCATTGCCAGCACAAGTTCACTATCGTCGACAATCAAAATCCTTTGCTTCGCCATGCATTAACTCCTTCGGTTGTGAAAAATCCGTTGTTGTACTTCCTGCAGCCTAACCTGATTCTAGCCAGGGCGCTCCTTCGGGGCAAGAGTTCGCGCCCCTATGAAGCGAAGATTCTTACGATCTCTTCCGGTATCCGGGAAAGGGAAAGCACCTCGTCGGCGGCGTTGAGCCCGATTGCTGCCTTGGGCATACCGAACACAGCGCTGCTTTCCTCGTCCTGGACGATAGTCATGCCTCCCTGTTCCTTGATGTGCAGCAGGCCCTG
This sequence comes from Geobacteraceae bacterium, assembly GCA_036518575.1. Classification (GTDB taxonomy): domain Bacteria; phylum Desulfobacterota; class Desulfuromonadia; order Geobacterales; family Geobacteraceae; genus DATDMX01. The sequence continues at coordinate 5,229 of DATDMX010000021.1, forward strand.
CGCTCCATCGCGTCCCATTCCCGTCAAAAGAACACCGACCATTTGCCCGCCCCGCTCGTGAGCGAGCGACTGAAACAAGACGTCTATGGAAGGCCGGCAACAATTGACGGGAGGGGTATCAAGGAGACGAATCCTTCCCTGTTCGACCGTCATGTGAGAATCGTTGGGCGCAACGAGCACTTCCCCCTTAGAAAAAGTGTCGCCATCGGCCGCCAGCCGGACCTTGATCCGGCTTTCACTGTCGAGCCACTGGGAAAAACCTCTGGCAAAACCCGCGGCAATGTGCTGAACGACGAACACTACGGCGGGAAAATCCGCCGGCAGACTCTTCACTATCCTCATAACCGCCTTGGGCCCCCCCGTAGAGGCGCCGATGGCAAGAACACTCCGCCCGCCCACGGGGGAGAGCCGCGGAGCAGGCGCTTCCCTGACCCTGCGGCGATGGTGGTGGATGACCCGGATTCTTGCCAGCAGCCTGATCTTTTCGATCAGCTTCACACTGAACGCAACGTTCTTGGTAATGCCGCCGCCGGCAGGTTTTTCCATGACGTCGAGAGCGCCCTTTTTGATGGCGACGAACGCGTCACTCACTTCCCTCTCGTCGACGGTGGCGGAAAGAACGAGGATCGGCGTCGGGACTCGCGCCATGATCTCTTCGATCGCTTCGAGGCCATCCATGACCGGCATCATGAGATCCATGATGACGAGATCGGGGTTCAGGGCCTTGGTCATCTCGACGGCGTCCCTGCCATTGTCGGCCTCCGCCACAACGACGATGTCATGGGTGGCACTCAGAATGTCCTTCAGCACTGCTCTCGTCAAGGCTGAATCATCTGCCAGTAAAACGTTAATCATTCACACAACCTCTTCCGCAAACTGCCATACACTCTTCAATCCACGTGG
>DATDMX010000022.1:0-6138 GCA_036518575.1 Geobacteraceae bacterium
AGCCTGAGCTTGCGGACCTTGCCGAACCGGTTTCGACGCTGCCGGCCGAGTTCAACATGGTCCCTGCGTCACCTTTTTCCCGGCGAAAGTCCGCTCGCCGCTCAGGCTCTTCCCTCTACTCCTGAGGTCCCCCCGCCTCGCCTTTCCTTTCGGGATCAGCCGCGGCTCGTTGCCTTCCAGCGCACCCAGCAGAGCCAGCCCACGATGAGAAGGTTGATGAGGAAGAGAACGACTTTCACCGGCGTGACCCTCACCCCCAGCTCGTAGATTTCGAGCGGGAGGTAGATGCCGCCGGAGAGAATGCCGAACCACTCGGCCCAGGACTGGCGCCGCCACAAGCCATATGCCTCGACGAAGCGTACCAGTGAGTAGAAGATGGCGGTAATTGCCAACACCCAGAGACGGGCGTCCGTGGTTCTTGCTGTCGCCTCGATGAAAATCCGGGGCACGCGGCTTGCGGGGTTGAAGTGGAGATGGCGGACGACCTCCTCCGCCACGTGCTGGACGTTGTGATGGACGAGGGCGAGAATTCCCAGCCCTGCCAGAATGACCACCGCCCCCTTGGCGGCCTCGAAGAGGGCCACGAGCCGCGTACTGGTGTCATAGCGCCGGCTGCGGGGGGCTGCCGCCGACTTCCCTTTTTTGTGGTGTTTTTTCGCCGTCATGTCTCTCCCCAGTATACCGCATCTCCACCCGAAACGTGCCGGACAGGAGCCGCTCCCTTGCGAATCTCACGGAATGGTGTTTAATCTACATTAGGCGATTCTATTCTTGCGCCGCATTTCCCGCTCGCGCCACGAGGGTGAGAGCGGTGGAAGACGGGAGGGTATGATGGCATCATCGACACTCGATCCATGGAGAAAGGACGAAACCTTCACCGACTACCTGGTGCGCCAGGGACTGAGCCGTCGCCAGTTTCTCAAGTTCTGCAGCCGGGCGGCGCTCCTCATCGGCTGCGGCGGCATCTTCGCCGGCCGGGATACGAAGGCCCTCGCCAAGGAAATCGCCGAGCGGTTGAGCGGTGCCAAGAGGCCGACGGTCGTCTGGCTCCAGCTCCAGGAATGCACCGGCTGCCTGGAGAGTGCCATCCGCTCGGGGGACCGGACCATCGAGGACCTCATTCTGAACCTCGTCTCGCTCGACTACAACGAACTTCTCATGGCGCCCTCGGGGGAGGGGGCGAATGCCGCCCTGGCCAAGGCTAACGCCGAACCCCATCTCTTGGTGGTGAACGGCTCCGTTCCCCTTCGGGACCACGGGGTCTACTGCGTCATTGGCGGAGAGTCCGCCGAAGAGGTTCTACGCAAGGCGGCCCGCAACGCCTCGGCTGTCCTGGCGGTCGGCGCCTGCGCCCATTACGGGAGTGTCCAGGCCTCCCACCCCAATCCTACCGGTGCCGTTGGCGTTGCCGACATCGTCAAGGACCGGCCGGTGGTTAACATCGCCGGCTGCCCCCCCATCGGCGAAGTGATCACCGCCACCCTCGTCTATTACCTCGTCTACGGCCGCACGCCGCCGGTCGACCTGGACGGTCGCCCGCTCTTCGCCTACGGTCAGCGGATCCACGACAAGTGCCCGCGGCGCGCCCACTACGACGCGGGGCAGTTCGTCACGAACTTCGACGACGAGAACGCGCGCAAGGGGTATTGCCTCTACAAGATGGGGTGCAAGGGCCCGGCGACCTTCGCCCCCTGTCCCATCATCGAGTGGAACGAGGGGATCAGTACCCCCATCAAGGCGGGCCACCCCTGTCTCGGTTGCACTGAGCGCCTCTTTGCCGACCGCATGACCCCCTTCTACCAACGGCTCCCGGACCTGGCGGTGGCGGGGATCGGCATCGAGAGCACCGCCAACGAGGTGGGAGCGCTCGCCGTTGCCGCCTCCCTTGGCGGGGTCGCCGTGCACAGCGCAGCCACGGTCCTGAGGCGACGCCAGGCCCGCAAGAAGGCGGCCGAACACGTCCCCATCGCCATCATTGGCGAGGAGGGCGCCCCCCCGGCGGAGAAGAAGACCAAGGACGAGTGAGCGAAAGGAGCGATCATGGCACCCGAGCGGATTGTCATCGACCCCATAACCCGTATCGAAGGGCATCTCAGGATCGAGCTGGAAACCGACGGCAGCAGGATAACGAACGCCTGGGCCTGCTCCACTCAGTTTCGCGGCATCGAAAGAATCGTCCAGGGGCATGATCCCCGCGATGCCTGGGCCATCACCCAGCGCATCTGCGGCGTCTGCACCGGCGTCCACGCCATTGCCTCCATCAGGGCCGTGGAAGATGCCCTTCACTACCCGGTGCCACCGGCCGCGGAACTGATCCGCAACCTGGTGACCGGCATGGGGACCATCCAGGACCATGTGATTCACTTCTACCACCTCCATGCCCTCGACTGGGTCGATGTGGTGAGCGCTCTGCGGGCCGACCCGGAGGGGACCGCCCGGCTGGCGGCCTCCATCTCAGCCTGGCCGAACAACTCGGCGACCCACTTCCGCGCGGTCCAGGAGAAGGTGAAGGGTTCTGTGGCGGGCGGCCAGATGAGTATCTTCACCAACGGCTACTGGGGGCATCCCGCCTACCGTCTGCCGCCCGAGGTGAACCTTCTCGCTCTGGCCCACTACCTGGAGGCCCTTGAGTGGCAGCGCGACGTGATCCGCCTCCACACCATTTTCGGCGGCAAGAACCCCCATCCCAATTTCCTCGTGGGCGGGATGGCTTGTGCCATCAACCTGGACAACCAGGGGAGCATCAACGCCGTTTCCCTCGCCCAGGTGGAGGGGATGATCCGCCGCGCCCGGCGCTTCGTCGAAGAGGTCTACTACCCGGATGTCCTGGCCATTGCCGGTTTCTACAAGGAGTACGCCGCCATCGGTGTCTCCTCGCCCAATCTCCTGGCCGTGGGGGAGAGCGGCTACTCCTGCTCCGGGAAGCCGGCCGGTGAGCCTGCTGCCGGCGCTCTCCTTGACGGGAACTACGGGAGCGTTGTGCCTTTCGACCATATGAAGATCGCCGAGTTGGTCACCTCGTCGTGGTACAGCTATCCCGAGGGGGACCAGGGGGCGCGCCACCCCTGGCAGGGGGAGACGAACCCGAGCTACACCGGCCCCACGCCTCCCTACCGGCAACTGGCGGACGCCCAGAAGTACACGTGGTGCAAGGCGCCCCGCTATGCTGGCCGCCCCATGCAGGTGGGACCCAACGCCCGCCTGATGGTGGCCTGCGCCGCCGGCCACCAGGAGACGGTGAAGCTCGTGGGAAGTGCCCTTGAGAGGCTGGGGCTCAAGCCGGAAAACCTCAACTCCACCCTCGGCAGGACGCTGTGCCGGGCCCTGGAAACGGTGCTCGTGGCCCGCAGGGTGGAGAAGTGGTACACCGAGCTCGTGGAACGTATCCGGCAGGGAGACACGCACACCTTCAACCCCCGGATGTGGGAGCCGTCAAGCTGGCCCCGGAGTGCACAGGGTGTGGGCTTTATGGAGGCGGCCCGCGGCACCCTGAGCCACTGGGTGCAGATCGAAAACCACAAGATAAGCCGCTATGAATGTGTGGTGCCGAGCACGTGGAACAGCTCGGGCCGGGACCCGGAGGGGCACCGTGGTCCCTACGAGGAGGCGCTCGCGGGGGGCGGCCACCATCCGCTCGAAGACCCGAAACGGCCGCTGGAGGTGCTGCGCACCGTCCATTCCTTCGATCCGTGCCAGTCGTGCGCGGTGCATCTTCTCGACGCCACGGGCCAGCCGCTGAAGGAGGTGAGGGTGAGATGAAGAGCACAAGCTCACCGCGGGCGGACGTGCACGTGGAGCTGGGCGATCCCGTCCCGTACGGGGAGGAAAGCAGCCGCCACCTGCTCGTGGCCGGCGCCCTCGGCGCCCGGGCGGGTACCGCCGACGCGGTCGACCTGGCACTCCTGAGCGCCGCCAGCCGGCTGGAGGACCTGCGGCATTACCAGCAGCTGGAATTCACCCCGCTCGACCGGGTGCGCCGGTGGAGCGTCGCCCGGGTCCGGCACCTCGACACGGGAGAGGAAGAGATGATTGCCCGGGGCGATCTCGACGCCATTCTCTACCTCTGCCGCATGGATGAAGCCTCCCGTTACCGGGCCGACCTCCTTGCCGACCTCGACGAGGTGCACGGCTACCGGGCCGTCGGGGTGGCGGCGGGAACGGGGCCGTTTGCCGACGGCAGCGAAACGTGGCGCTACCTTGGCTTCATTCCCGTGACTGCCACCCGGTTACGGACGAGCCGCCGGCAAGAGCCCTCGGCCTACCGCTACGTACGGGTGTGGGACTGGCAGCTCCGGCTCCTCCACTGGAGCGCCTTCTTTGCCATCATCGTCCTTTGTCTCACCGGCTGGCTCATCGGGGGGGGGAGGTTTGCCGTTGCCGGTGCCGCAAGCGACCCCTATTTCATCGGCTATGTGCGCCTCGTGCATTTCACCGTGGGGTGGCTGCTGCTGGCCGCCGCCATCCTCCGTGTGGCCGGGCTCTTTCTGGCCTCCACCAAGTATCAGCGTTGGCGGGCTCTTTTCCCCATAACCCTCCGGGACCTCAAGAACCTCCTGCAAGTGGTGCGCAACTACCTCTTCTGCATCTTCGAGCACGGTCCCCACTACGTTGGCCACAACCCTCTCCAGCAGGTGGCCTACACCGGTATCTACCTCATGGGGATCGTGGCTATCGTGACGGGTTTTTGCCTCTACAGCCTCTACGACGCCGGCAATCCCCTCTTCACCCCCTTCCTGTGGTTGAACGGCCTCGTGGGGGTCCAGCTCGTTCGTCTCATTCATCTTTTCATGATGTGGGTCTTCCTTATCTTCATCCCCATACACGTCTACCTCTCCATCCGCGCCGATACTGTCGAGCGGGAAGGGGCGATTTCCTCCATTTTCAGCGGCGGGCGGTGGTGCCGCAAGGGAACGAGATTCGAAGACGAAGGGGAATGAGGAGGGTGGAGCCGGGCGGTCATGACAGGGGCCGCCCGGTTCCTCAGGTGGTAACTCAGTAGTGGGGGGGCGGGGGTTCTTCCTCGGGAGGTGTCACGAGGGAAGGGACGACCGCCAGGAACTGGTTCTTGATATCCCGCAGTTCCTGCTCCAGCCGCTCTATGGTCTGCTGCTGGCGGCAGACGATGGTGTTGAGCTCCTGGACGGTGCGCTCCAGGTGCATGTAGTGAATCTCCAGATCGCTCAAGCGCTCATTCATGATCGACTCCTGCTGTTTTCGGGTATTCCGCTTGTTTTCCATTCTGCCCGCAGCCGTCGTAAAAGGCAACCATCCTCTCTTCACTCACCTGCCACAGGTTCCTGCTTGACACGCGAAGGAAAATACGCTTTGTTGTCAGGTGAGGAGCACGAGCCCCATGAAGATTACCCGCAAGCCTCCCTGGCTTCAGAAGAAGATCAACCCGTCGGCCCACGGCGAAATGGAACGCCTCCTGGGAGACCTGCGGCTGCACACGGTCTGCCAGGAAGCCATGTGCCCGAACATAAGCGAGTGCTTCCGGCAGAAGCAGGCAACCTTTCTCATCTTGGGACGCCGCTGCACGCGGCTTTGCAGCTTCTGCAACGTGACCAAGGAGCATCCCCTTCCCGTCGACGGCGAAGAGCCGCAGCGGGTCGCAGCGGCGGTGGCGCGCCTGGCTCTTGCCCACGTGGTGGTGACGAGCCCCACCCGCGACGATCTCCCGGACGGCGGCGCGGGTCACTACGCCGCGACGGTGGCGGCGATCCGTGCCGCCTCGCCCGCCACGAAGGTGGAGCTCCTCATCCCCGACTTCCAGGGGAGTGAGGCGGCCATAGGGACGGCGGTGACTGTGGCACCGGACATCCTCGGGCACAACGTGGAAACCGTGCCCCGCCTCTACGGGATACGCAGCGGCGCCGACTACCGCCGCTCCCTTGGCGTCCTTGAGACCGCCCGGCGGCTGGACCCGGAGCTTGCCACCAAGTCGGGGCTCATGCTTGGCCTCGGCGAGACCGAAGCCGAAGTCCTCTCCGTCTGCCGCGACCTCGCTGCCGTCGGGTGTACCTATCTGAGCATCGGCCAGTATCTCGCCCCGAGCAGGGCGCATTTTCCCGTGCAGGAATTCGTCGAGCCCGAGCGCTTCGACCGCTACCGCGAAGAGGCTCTGGCATTCGGGTTTGC
>DATDMX010000023.1:0-6910 GCA_036518575.1 Geobacteraceae bacterium
GTCCCCGAAAGAAAGGGCACGGTAGCGGTAGATGGCCTGCGGACTGTTGCCGAGGTAGAAAACGTAGCCGCCGTGGGCGCTGATGGCGATGAACTCGTGGTACTGACGGTAGTTGCGGATCGTCACCGGTGCGATGGCGAGGCAGACGCCGGCAACGAGAAGGGCCGAGTCGGCGAGGCCTCGGCGCCAGCCACCCATGGTGGCCAGGAGCCAGAGGATGGTAAGCCCCACGGCGAAGAGCTGGTTCCCCCGTGTCAGTGCCGCCAGGCCGAGGAGGAGTCCCGAGCCGAAGATGGCACCGCGGGACCGTCGACAGGCCACGAGAAGCGCGAGCGCGGCAAGGGTGAAGAACGTCACGAGGAATTCGTTCTCGAACCCCAGTTCGCCGAGGACGAGGGGGCCGCAGAAGGAGGAGGCCACGCCGGCAGCCACGCCCACCCGGCGGGAATAAAGCCTTTCACCGAGCCAGGCGATGAGCAGTGCGGTGGCTATCCCGATCGCCCCCTGGATGAGCCGCAGGCGCAGATAATCTACGCCGACGAGCTTCATGAGCATGGCGAGAAAATAGGGATAGAGGGGACCACCGACGAAGAGGCCGTGCCCCTGGGTGAGTTCGCCATGATAAATCCTGATGGCCGAGGTGTAAAAATAGGAAGGGTCCATCCCCAGGCACGAGGCGAGATCGCTTCGCTCGTAGAACCAGAGGAGAGCCGCGCGGACGGCGACGGCAACGAGGAGAACAGGAAGGAGCCGGACGATACGTTCCCCGGCAACAGATCTTTCGGCAGGAGTCATGGGAGTCCTCGCAGGGGATCGGCATGGGGCCTGAGCGCTCCGCGTTGAACGGAGGTTCGTAATTAGATTACATAGCATACAAGGAGCGTGCGCGTAAACAGCTTTGCGTCGGACTCCTCCACCCTCTTCCACCTTGACATCCCCGCCTTATCTCGTTACTCTTTCAAAACAGTCGCTTGGTGCCCTTTAATTGTGCTCGCGAGGACAACTCCATGCCCGAAACCATGTCCATTGAAATACCCGACGTCATCCCCCTTTATCCCCTGCGGGACATGGTCGCCTTCCCCTACATGGTCTTCCCCATCTACCTGGAAGGCGCCGAGGCGCGGGTCTTCGAGGAAAGCATGGCGTACAACAACCTGGTGGCCCTCGTGAAGCTTCGTCACGAGCCTTCCGGCGAACTGTTCCCCGCTCTGCACGACATCGGCACCCTCTGCCGCGTCAGCCAACTCCAGAAACTCCCCGATAAGGGGACGAAGGTCGTCCTCGAAGGGCTCATCAGGATAAGGATCGAAGCCGTTACCCAGGAATCCCCCGTGGCGCTCGCCCGCATCGAGCCGATCCGGGAATTCGTGGAGAAGTCCATGGTGTCCGAGGCGCTCGTCTCAAGCCTCAACGCGCTGCTGAAAATCGCCCTTTCCCACGGCAGACCCCTCCCCGACGACGTCATGAAGATGGTTGACCACATCGACAACCCCGCCAGACTGGCAGACCTCGTCGCCCTCTACGTCAACCTCCCCCCCGAAGAGCTGCAGACCCTTCTCGAAACGTTCGACCCGCTGGAGCGGCTGAAGAAGGTCTACGTCAATCTCACCACCGAGGTGCAACGGCTCCAGGTGAAGAGCGACGTGCAGGCCGAAGTGACGAAACGGGTGGGCAAGACCCAGAAGGAATACCTCCTGCGCGAGCAGATGAAACAGATCCAGGAGGAGCTCGGGGAAGAGGACTCGCGCGTGGCCGAGGTGAACGAGCTGAAGAAGAAGATCGAGGCCGCCGGCATGCCCGAAGAGGTGCGCAAAATTGCCGAAAAGGAGCTCAAGCGCCTGGAGCGGATGAACAGCGCTTCGCCCGAATACACCGTCTCCCGCACCTATCTCGACTACCTGACCGGCATGCCGTGGCAAAACGCCACCGTCGACAACCGTGACATCACCCAGGCGGAGGAGGTGCTCAACGAAGACCACTACAACCTCACCAAGGTAAAGGAGCGCATCCTGGAGTATCTGGCGGTCCACTCCCTCAAGGAACAGATGAAGGGACCCATCCTCTGCTTCGTGGGGCCGCCGGGGGTGGGAAAGACGAGTCTCGGTAAGTCCATTGCCCGCTCACTCGGTCGCAAGTTCATCCGCCTTTCGCTGGGAGGAATCCGCGACGAGGCCGAGATCCGCGGCCACCGGCGCACCTACATCGGGGCACTGCCGGGACGGATCATCCAGGAGATATTCCGCGCCGGCACCAACAACCCGGTCTTCATGCTGGACGAGGTGGACAAGATCGGCCTCGACTTCCGCGGCGACCCGGCAAGCGCACTCCTCGAAGTGCTCGACCCGGAGCAGAACTTTTCCTTCACCGACCACTACCTCGATGTCCCCTTCAACCTGGCGAACGTGATGTTCATCACCACCGCCAACCTTCTCGACCCCATACCGGCCCCCCTCAAGGACCGGATGGAAGTGATCGCGCTCTCCGGCTACACGATGGAGGAGAAGACGAGCATCGCCTTCACCTTCCTCATCCCCCGGGAACTGGAGGAAAACGGCCTCACCGCCTCGCCACCCACGTTCGAGGAGGAGGCCGTAGCGAAAATCATCCAGGACTACACCCGCGAGGCGGGAGTGAGGAACCTTCAGCGTAACATTGCCTCGGTGCTCCGCAAGATTGCCAAAGAGATCACCCAGGGGAAAGAGCTGCGCACGACGATCACCCCGAAGGATGTGGAGGCGTTCCTGGGCCCCCGCAAGTTCCTCAACGAAGTGGCGGCGGAGAAGGACCGGGTCGGGGTCGTGACGGGACTTGCCTGGACCGAGACCGGCGGCGACATTCTCTTCGTCGAAGCGACCAAGATGAAGGGCAAGGGCGACCTCATCCTCACCGGTTCCCTCGGTGATGTCATGAAGGAGTCGGCCCGCGCCGCCCTCTCCTTTGTCCAAGCGAACGGAGCCGAGTGGGGCATCGGCCCGAACGCCCTCGACGAGGCCAATATCCACATCCATGTCCCTGCCGGCGCCATTCCCAAGGATGGCCCGTCGGCCGGCATCACCATGGTGACGGCGCTCGTCTCGCTCCTCTCCGGTCGCCCCGCCCGACGGGACGTGGCCATGACCGGCGAGATCAGCCTCACCGGCCGGGTCCTCACCATCGGCGGGCTCAAGGAAAAGGTCCTCGCCGCCCGGCGTGCCGGCGTCAGGAAACTCGTCGTGCCGGCGCGCAACGAGGTGGACATGGAGGACATCCCCGAGACAGTCCGCCAGGAAATGACCTTCGTCTTCGTGGATGACATCCGCGATGCGGTGCGGGAAGTCCTGCTTCCGGCCGGCGGAGACGGCGCGTGACCAGGAACGGACGATGAAGGGATGGTCCCTCACGGCATGGCTCAAATCGGCCCTTCATGAGGTGCAGGAGTACACGCTTCTCTCAGGGAAAGCCGCCAGGAAAGCCTTCTCACCCCCCTTCTACTATCGGGAGTTCGCCGTCCAGATGGACAAGATTGGCGTCGGTTCCCTCTTCATCATCGTTCTCACCGGCACCTTTACCGGGATGGTGATGGCGCTGCAGTTTCTCGCCCAGCTGAAGCCTTTTGCCGCCACGAGCTACGTGGGCGGCATGGTGGCGGTGACGATGGTGAAAGAACTGGGGCCGGTCCTCTCCGCCCTCATGGTGGCAGGCAGGGTTGGTTCGGCCATCACGGCCGAGCTCGGCACCATGATGGTCACCGAACAGATCGATGCCATGCAGGTGGAGGGGACGGACGTGGTGAAGCGGCTCGTCACTCCCCGGCTCAAGGCGACCCTCGTCTCCATGCCGCTCCTCACCGTGGTGGCCGATACGGTCTCCGTGGGCGGCGGCTACCTCATGGCGGCAGGCTACGGCATCAATCACACCATGTACGTGAGCTCCCTTACCCGCTTCATGTACTTCATCGACTACGCGGAAGGGCTCGTTAAGCCCCTCGTGTTCGGCTTCATCATTGCCATGATGGGATGCTACAACGGCCTCAATACCCGCGGGGGCGCGGAGGGTGTGGGGGAAGCCGCCAAGCGCACCGTCGTGCTCTCGTCGGTGATCATTCTGGTGACGGACTTCTTTATCGCCAAATTTTTCGTCGCCATTAGGTAGAAGGTTTTCACAGCGTCAGATTTGAGATGATACCAAGGCGGTGAGGAGGAGGCTCCGCAGGCGTAGCAGAGCTACGGCGAGGAAGCTGACGACGAGACAACACCGGTAGCGCTCAAATGTGGCGTTGTGCACGAGGGGAAAGTTGTGACCGAGGAACAGGGCATACGGGTTGAGCACCTCACCTACGCGGTGGACAACCGGACGATTCTCGAGGATGTCTCCCTCTTCGTGACGAAGGGGGTGAACCAGACCATCCTGGGGGCGAGCGGCGTCGGCAAGACCACCATCCTCAAGCTGATGCTCGGCCTCCTCATCCCGGTCGCCGGCACGGTCTCCATCGACGGCGTCCCCCTTGCCGGTCTCAGCGAGGCCGAGCTCATCAGGCTGCGCCGCCGGATAGCCATCGTCTTCCAGGGGGGGGCGCTCTTCGATTCTATGACCGTGGGGGAGAACGTCGGCTACCGCCTCATCCAGGACGGCGAGCTCACGGCGGCGGAGATCGAGCGGATCGTGCTGGAGAAGCTCAGTTTCGTCGGCCTCGAGCACACCATCGATTATTACCCCTCCCAGCTATCGGGAGGGATGAAGAAGCGGGTCGCCATCTCCCGGGCGCTGGCGTCGGAACCGGACTACATCTTCTTCGACGAGCCCACCACCGGCCTCGACCCGGTGGGGGTCTACAACATCCGCAACCTCATGCGCCGGCTCCAGGAGGAGGGGAAGACGACCCTCATGGTCACCCACGACCTGGAGACGGCCTTTGTCGTGTCCGAGCGGTTCTCCTTTCTCCACGAGGCGCGTCTCGTCTTCGAAGGGACGCAGGAGGAGATGCTCGGCAGCCGCGTGCCGGCTATCGTGGAATTCCTTAACCCGAGCGACACTTCCCTGTTCGTGTCGTCGTCATAACGTCATCGCGGAGTAGAGTCATGAAGCGAAGCGACAACATAGCCTGGGCCCAAGTGAAAATCGGCATCTTCGTCGTCTGCGCCCTCGTCTTCCTGGCAGTGGGGATCATCCTCATGGGGCGCCAGACGCGGCTCTTCGTCCCCAAGGGCGAGATCTCGGTCATCCTCCCCGACGTGGGGGGACTCAAGGTGGGCGCACCGGTGTGGCTTGCCGGGGTGGAGGTGGGGCTTGTAAGCCGCATCAGCTTCGAGCGCCCCAAGCAGACCAACGAGGTGGAAGTGGTCATCGAGGTGGACAAGCAGGCGCTCAAGAAGATCGGCGCCGACTCGGTCATCACCGTCAAGACCCGCGGACTCATGGGCGAGAAATATGTGGACATCACCCCGAGCCAGTTTTACTCTGAGCTGCCACCGAAAAGACTCCAGGGTACGGCCGTCATCAAGCTGGACGACGTCATGCAGAAGGCCGGCACCGCCTTCGACCGCCTCAACACAGTGGTGGACAAGATGAACAAGGGGGAAGGCACCCTCGGACGCTTCGCCACCGACCCGAAGCTCTACAATAACCTCGTCGTCCTCACGAACCAGCTTTCCACCTTCGCTCGCAACGTCAACGAGGGGGAGGGGACGCTGGGCAAGCTCTACCGGAGCGAAGAGCCCTACGATAGGCTCATGAGCATCCTCGACCGCACCGACTCGACCCTCAAGTCGATCCAGTCGTCGGAAGGGACGCTGAACAAGCTGATCTACGACCGGGCGCTCTACGACAAGCTCGTGGTCCTCGCCGACAAGAGCGGCCAGGCGGCCGAAGACGTGCGGGAGCTCAACCGCCGGATGCTCTCCAAGGACAGCACCATCGGCAAGCTCCTGGGGGACAAGGAACTCTACGACAAGGGGGTTACCTTCCTCGACCGGGCCGACCGCTCGGTGAAGTCGGTGGAAGAGATCACCGAGCGGCTGAAAAAAGGCGAGGGCACCGCCGGCAGGCTCCTGAGCGACCGGGAGTTGTACGATCGGGTCAACAAGATGGTGGACAGCGTCGATCTCCTCGTAAAGGATCTCAAGGAGAACCCGAAGAGATACCTGAAGTTTTCGGTCTTCTAGCAGTCAACACCGTTCAGAGGAGCACCGTGGCACGAAAATTACACATAGGCGGAACGGCGGCCACGCCGGGGTGGGAAGTTCTCAACATCGTCCCGGGGCCGCACGTGGATCATCAGGGTAATGCGAAGGACCTGTCTCGCTTTCCTGAAGGCACTTTCAACGAAATCTACGCATCTCATGTGGTCGAGCATTTCGACTACAAGGACGAACTTCTCGCCGCACTCAGAGAATGGAACCGCGTGCTGAAACCCTTCGGCAGGCTCTATGTCAGCGTTCCCGACCTGGACGCGCTGGCGGCGCTCTTCGCGGACAGAGAGCGGCTCACCCCCGACGATCGCTTTCACGTCATGCGCATGATGTTCGGCGGCCACGGCGATGCCCACGACTATCACCTCGTCGGACTGAACGAGGAATTTCTGCGGGAATACCTCCGCCAGGCAGGTTTTGGGGGCATCCGAAGAGTGGAAGGATTCGGGATGTTCCAGGACACCAGCGGCATGACGTTCAAAGAAGTGCCCATCAGTCTGAATCTGGTGGCCAAAAAACTTGCGGATATAGGTAGCGACATGCCATAGCCTGCCGGACCCTCCTGCCTCCCCAGTATCAGACCGCCGCAACCTTCGCCGAAAAGGACACGAATCAATGAGCAAAAAAGCCGTCATTCTCTACAGCGGGGGCCTCGACTCCACCACCTGCCTCGCTATTGCCCGGGCGGAGGGGTTCACCCCGTACGCCCTGAGCTTCGCCTACGGCCAGCGCCACGCGGTGGA
>DATDMX010000024.1:0-6059 GCA_036518575.1 Geobacteraceae bacterium
GAGTGCCCCCGGAAACGGTAGGTGACCGCCTCGATGAGATAGGGACGGCTGTGCTCCCGCACCCATTCAGCGGCCCGCTTGACCGCCTTGTAGACGGCGATCACGTCCATGCCGTCCACCTTCTCAGAGGGGATGTCGTAGCCGCAGGTCCGCTTGTGGATGTCGGGAATGGCCGAGGAGCGGTGCACCTCGGTGCCGATGCCGTAGAAGTTGTTCTCGCAGATGAAAAGGACCGGCAACTCCCAGAGCCGCGCCCAGTTGAGCCCTTCGTGGAAGTTCCCCTGGTTAACCGCGCCGTCGCCAAAGAAGCAGGCCGTGATCCGATCTTCCCGGCGGAATTTGGCGGCAAAGGCAAGACCGCAGGCGATGGGAAACTGGCCGCCGACGATGGCGTATCCTCCCATGAAGGAAAGATCGGGATCGAAGAGGTGCATGGAGCCACCCTTCCCTTTGCATACTCCGGTCGACTTGCCGAAGAGCTCGGCCATGACGCGATTCGGATCCGCACCGCGCAGGATTGCCTGGGCGTGCTCCCGATAGGCTGATACCACGTAGTCGTCCTTGTGGAGAGCCATGGTGGAGCCTGCAGCCACCGCTTCCTGCCCGCTGTAGAGGTGAAGAAAACCGGTGATGTGCCCCTTCGTGTACTGCTCGGCGCACGACTCCTCGAACTCGCGACAAAGGACCATCTGGTCGTAGAGCTTCAAAAGATCGTGGTCAGGGAGGATGGCTCGTACTGTTGATTCCATGCATGATCCCTCGAAAATTGTTAGGGCTTTCCACCCTTCCTAACATAATTCAGCGTCCCGCCTGCGAGAAGGTCCTGCCGTTCTCTGTCGGAGACATCAAGAAGTGTTACGATCTCGCGACCGTTCACGGTAACACGTATCTCCCGCGCCCCGCTGGCAACCTGAGTGCGTAGGCCGCTGAACGTCACCTTGTCTCCTTGGTTGACGCCATCGTAGTCAGCCGGATCCTTGAAGGTCAGCGGCAAGATGCCGAAGTTGATGAGATTCGCCTTGTGAATCCGGGCGAAGCTCTTGGCCAGCTTGGCGCGAATGCCCAGATAACGGGGTGCGAGCGCAGCGTGCTCGCGGCTCGACCCCTGCCCGTAGTTCTCCCCGCCCACCACCACACCGACCTGCTTCTCCATGGCCCGATTCGGGAAATCGGGATCGATCTGCTCGAACACGAACTGGCTGATGGCAGGGATGTTACTGCGGAACGGGAGCACACGGTTACCAGCCGGCATGATGGTATCGGTTGAAATATTGTCCCCCACCTTGATGACGACCTCGGCCGCAAGTTCTTCGGGAAGCTCCTCAAAATCGGGAAACGGCACGATGTTCGGCCCGGTGACGATTTCAACGCCACTCGTATCTTCCAGGGGAAAGATAATGCTCGAATCGTCGAGGGCATATTTCTCGGGGTTTTGCACGTTCGGCCACGGCATGAGGGTTTCCAGCTTCCGCGGGTCGGTGACAACGCCGAAGACACCTGCTGCGGCCGCCGTCTCCGGCGAGCAGAGATAGACGCGATCGTTCTTCGTACCGCTTCGGCCCGGGAAGTTGCGCGGGAAGGTGCGCAGGCTCACCTGGTTCGTCCCCGGCGCTTGCCCCATGCCGATGCAGCCGAGGCACCCCGGCTGGTGGATCTGGGCCCCCGCAAGGAGAAGCATCATGAATCCACCCTCGGCCGCGACATTTTCCAGTACCTGGCGGCTTCCCGGGTTCACGTTAAAGGAGACGTGGGGGGCCACCCTTTTGCCGTCGAGAATTCGGCACACCGTCATGAGGTCGCGGAAAGAGGAGTTGACGGAGCTCCCCACGATCACCTGGTCCACCTTGAGCCCCTCGATCTCCCGGACCGGCACGACATTGTCCGGCGATGAGGGACAGGCAATGAGGGGCTCCAGGGTGGAAAGATCGATTTCGTCGTACTCGTCGTACGTGGCGTCAGGGTCGGCGGCAAGCTCCGTCCAGCATTCGCTCCGCCCCTGCGCCAGGAGAAACTCGCGCGTGCGCTCGTCCGAAGGGAAGACGCTCGTGGTGGCGCCCAACTCCGCCCCCATGTTGCCGATGGTGGCCCGGTCGGTGGCCGAGAGGGTAGCGACACCCGGACCATGGTATTCGATGATCTTCCCCACCCCACCCTTCACCGAGTGGCGACGAAGCATCTCCAGGATCACGTCCTTTCCCGATACCCACGGTGGCAGCGCCCCCGTGAGCTTCACCCCCCAGATCTTCGGACAGGGGAGATGAAACGGATGGCCAGCCATGGCGAGGGCCACATCGAGGCCGCCGGCCCCGATGGCGAGCATGGCAAGCCCCGCAGCAGAGGGGGTATGGGAATCGGCGCCGAGCATCACCTTCCCCGGCACGCCGAAGCGCTCAAGATGCACCTGGTGGGAGACGCCGTTTCCGGGCTTGGAGAGATGGATGCCGAACTTCTGTGCCGCCGTCATGAGGAAGACGTGGTCGTCGGCGTTCTTGTTGTCGGTCTGGAGAAGGTTGTGGTCGACATATTGCGCCGCCAACTCCACCTTCACCTTGTCCACCCCCATGGCCATGAATTCCAGCATGGCCATGGTGCCGGTGGCATCCTGAAGGAGGGTGTGATCGACCTTAATGGCTATTTCTTTGCCCGGAACGAGTTCTCCTTCCACAAGGTGGGCTTCGAGGATCTTTGTTGCGAGGTTTTTCGGTGCCATATGTATTCTCCCTTCGAAACGGTCGATTTTTCGTGAGATCAAGGAAGATGAACGACGCCGCGGAGGCGTAGCGCTACGCCGCACAAGAGCGTCGTGAAATCTGACGCCGAGATCGTGGGAAAGCTGCCGTTCCTAGACATGAATCGCCCGTTTCTCCACATCAAGTGCCGCCTCCTTCATGGCCTCCGACAACGTCGGATGGGCGTGGAAGGTAAGCGCAATGTCGAGGGCGCTCCCGCCATAGGTCATGACGGTTACGGCCTCGGCAATCATGTCCGAGGCGCGCGGACCGACGATGTGGACTCCCAGGACCCGTCCGTTCTCCTTGTGGGCAAGAATCTTCACAAAGCCGTCGGTCTCGCCCATGCACTTTGCGCGGCCGTTGGCCATGAAGGGAAAACGTCCGCTATTGTAGGCAATGCCGCCGTTCTTGAGCTCCTCTTCGGTCTTCCCAACCGAGGCCGCCTCGGGCCACGTATAGACGATGCCGGGGACAAAATCGTATTCCACCACGGATGCCTCGCCAGAAAGTCTTTCGGCGAACGCCACCCCCTCTTCCATCGCCTTGTGGGCAAGCATCGGGCCGGGAATGAGGTCGCCGATGGCGTAAATGCCGGGAATGTTGGTCTCGAAATTTTCGTCTACCTTCACCCGGCCCTTGTCGTCGAGTGCCACGCCGACAGCCTCCATACCGAGGCCGGCCGTCACCGCTCTCCTCCCTGCCGCGACGAGAATCTTGTCGCATTCGAATTGTTCGGTGGCGTCATCGGTGGCAACGGTCACAAGCAAACGCTCGCCCTGTTTCTCCATGGAGGCAACCTTTGTTCCCATCCGGAAGGCGATGCCCTGCTTCTTGAGGGAGCGCATGAGGGTATCCGCCACCTGGCCATCGGTATTGGGCAACATGCGGGGAAGCATCTCCACGACGGTAACGCGTGAGCCAAGACGGCGCCAGACCGAGCCGAGCTCAAGGCCGATGTAACCGGCGCCCACGACCATGAGGTGTTTAGGCACTGCCCCAAAGGAAAGGGCCTCGCGCGCACTTACCACCGTCTCTCCATCAAAGGGAAGTGTCGGAATCTCCACCGCCTCGCTCCCCGTGGCAAGGAGAATCCGTTTGCCCTGAAGCTGCAAGCTCTCCCCATTTCTTGTCACTTCCACGGTGTGGGTTTCGCCGCCTGTCTTTCCTTTAAGGCGGGCAGTTCCCTGAACGCGCTCAACGCCGTTCTTCTTGAAGAGAAAGACGATGCCGTCGGTGAGTTTTTTCACCACATCGGCCTTACGTGCCATCATCTGCGCCAGATCGAGACGGGGAGGATCGACGGTGATGCCATGAGCTGCGAATCCGTCCCGGGCCAATGCAAACAGCTCGGAAGAGTCGAGAAGCGCCTTGCTCGGGATGCACCCTTCGTTGAGACAGACACCGCCGAGGCTCTCGCGCTTCTCCACGACAGCTACCTTCATCCCCAGCTGGGCGGCACGGATAGCCGCCACGTACCCACCGGGCCCGGCGCCGATGATGATGAGATCGTACAGTTCTTCAGCCATTCCGATAAAACCTCCTCTACATCTGATCGCAGATACCAATCAACGACGTTCACTCTTCCTCGATGTACGCCCTTACCATGAGGAGAAGTTCCGGAGTCGGCTCGATGCCGTGCTGCAGCGCATGGGCTTTGGCCTGCTCCAGTACATCCTCGTCACTCTCGCCGCGTGCCACGAAGTCGCACCCGTCGGGATGAACCCAGCTGCAACAAACCATCTTCCCCATGATCCCCCTCCTCTCAGGCAACTGCCATTTCATCCCTCTACGAGCATCTCTTCGGGATCCTCGATGAGTTCCTTTACCTTCCTCAGAAAGCCAACCGCTTCCCGGCCGTCGATAATCCGATGGTCGTAGGAAA
Source organism: Geobacteraceae bacterium (assembly GCA_036518575.1). GTDB lineage: Bacteria > Desulfobacterota > Desulfuromonadia > Geobacterales > Geobacteraceae > DATDMX01. The sequence continues at coordinate 4,615 of DATDMX010000024.1, forward strand.
GGGCGATATACATCATGGGACGGATGACCACCTTGCCATCCCGCGCCACCGGGCGGTCCTGGATGGCGTGCATGCCGAGGACGCCGCTCTGGGGAGGGTTGAGAATGGGGGTGGAAAGGAGCGAGCCGAACACGCCACCGTTGCTGATGGTGAAGGTCCCCCCTTCCAGATCGGCCAGGGCAAGGCGATTGCTCCCAATCCGTTCGACGAAGTCGGCGATGGTGTGCTCGATCTCGGCAAAGGTGAGCCGGTTGGCGTCACGCACCACCGGAACTACGAGCCCCTTTTCTCCGCTTACCGCAATGCCGATGTCGTAGAAATGCTGGTACACGATATCGCTACCGTCGATGCGGGCATTCACCGCCGGAAATTCTGCCAGTGCCTCGGTGCAGGCCTTGACAAAAAACGACATGAATCCAAGGGAGACGCCGTGCTTCCTGAGGAAATCTTCCTTGTGCTTCGTGCGCAGGGCGATGACCCGCGTCATGTCCGCTTCGTTGAAGGTGGTGAGCATGGCTGTCTGCTGGCGGGCGGCGAGAAGCCGCTCGGCGATTCTCTTGCGGATCGGGGTCATGGCCTGCCGGGTGACTCTTCCTTCCGCTTGGGGTAGTGCGGGGTGCGCTTCCTCGCGGCGGCTTTCGGGAGGAGGTAGCGGCTTTTCCGCTGCCGTCTTCTTCGACTCCGCAACGGAGGGCTTTTCCGCAGCTTCGCGGGCGAACTTTCGCTCCGATGGGGACACATGGGTTGGCGCAGCGCTCTTCACGGGCCCCGCCGCGTCCTTCTTCTTGCTTGCCGGCACTCCGGTACCTTCCGCGATCGAACCGATGACGGTGCCGATCTTCACCGTCTCGCCGGCCTTGACACCGATGGAGAGCACTCCGGCAACCTCCGCAGCGATCTCCAGGGTTATCTTGTCCGTTTCGATCTCGCACAGGGGTTCATCCTTGGCCACCGCCTCCCCATCATTCTTGTACCATTTGGCGATGAGCGCCTCGAATACCGACTCGCCGACTTCAGGGACCTTGATATCCATTGAGTTCCTCGTAGCCCTCACCCGCCGCCAACGTCACGGCGCGAAAGCCTCGTTAAGGAGTTTCTCCTGCTCCTGCTTGTGAACCCGGTGGGAACCCACTGCCGGCGAAGCGTCCTCACGTCGCCCGACGAAACGCGGCTCCCGACCTATAAGCCCGGCTATCTGCCAACGGATGAAACTCCAGGCCCCCATATTGGCCGGCTCTTCCTGAACCCAGCAATAGTCGGCTGCGGCGGGATAGAGGGCAAGCGCCTCCCCGAGAAGGTCGAGACGGAGCGGATAGAGCTGCTCGATGCGGACAAGCGCCACATCCTCGCGCTTGTCGCGTTCCTGGCGTTCCAGAAGTTCGTAGTAGATTTTACCAGAACAGAGGAGAACCGTTCTGATTGCGGACGAATTTGTGAATAAGGCG
>DATDMX010000025.1:0-3852 GCA_036518575.1 Geobacteraceae bacterium
TCACCGACGTGACGCTCACGCGGGAGATCGGGATCAAGTAGGGGGCGGGCGCGGTCTTCCGCCCATCTCGCCGCCGTGTCCTCGAAGCCCCGCTTCGACGTAGCGCGGCTACGCCTCAGCGAAGCTTCTGCGGGCCAGCAACGATTTGGCCGAAATCTCGCGCCCGGTTGTAACAGACCTTTAAGATTCGATTTTTTCGCCTGATCCGCGGCCCATAATACAGGCCGCAGCATGGCTGCATTCATTACAGCCATCGGAGATACAGCAATGGCCAACATAAATCGCCCGCTCCGTGAAAAGATCAAGCACCTGCTCCAGTATCTCGGCCTCTCGGTTGCTATCCTGGCCTTGTGGCAGGGGCTTTTTCACCTGGGGTACATCAAGCCTCTCATCCTTCCGCCCCCCTCCCAAGTGGCCGTCACGTTCTGGGACCTCCTGGAGAGCGGCGCCATGGCCCGGCATGTGGGCATCAGTGTCCTGCGGGTGCTGGAGGGGTTCGGCATTGCCGCCTTTCTCGGACTTCTTCTCGGCATCGCCATCGGCCTTTCCCGTACCCTCGACCGGCTGACCGATCTCATCATCCAGGTGGTGAAACCGATCCCGCCCATTGCCTGGATACCGCTTGCCATCCTCTGGTTCGGGATCGGCGAGAAGTCAAAGGTCTACATCATCTTCCTCGGTGCCTTCTTTCCCGTCATCATCAACACCATCGACGGCATCCGCCAGACGGACCGTAAGCTGGTGGACGTGGCACAAATCCTCGCTGTCCCGCGCTTCAAGTTCGTGCGCCAGGTGGTGCTCCCGGGGGCGCTTCCCGCCATCATGACCGGTATCCGGGTGGGGCTCATGGTGGCGTGGATGTGTGTGGTGGCGGCGGAGCTCATCGCGGCAGGTAGCGGTATCGGCTACCTCATCATGGACGCCCGGCAGCTCTCCCAGTCGGACGTGGTGCTCGTCGGGATGATCACCATCGGCGTGATCGGCAAACTCATGGACAGCATCATCAAGCGGCTGGAACAATGGCTCGTCGGCTGGAAAGTCGTCTACACGGGGGATTGAAATCATGACTGCCCACTCGGCACACGCAAGCAATCTCGTCATCGAAGACCTTAACAAGAGCTACCTCACTCCGGCGGGGCAGGTGGAAGCCCTCAGGGAGATCGACCTCACCATCGAGGCAGGGGAGTTCCTCGCCATCGTCGGCGCCAGTGGCTGCGGCAAGAGCACCCTCCTAAGGATCATCGCCGGGCTGGAGAACGGCTTTGCCGGCTCGGTCCGGTTGGGCGATGCCCCCATCTCCGGGCCGGGCCTCGACCGCGGAATGGTATTCCAGGAGCACCGGCTCATCCCGTGGCTCAGCGTGGAAAAGAACGTGGCTTTCGGACTGAACGGCCGGGAGAACGGCGAAAAGGAGCGAATTGTACGGGAACACCTGGAGCTTGTCGGGCTATCGGGCTTCGCCCGTGCCTATCCGCACCAGCTCTCGGGCGGGATGGCCCAGCGGGTGGCCATTGCGCGGGCCCTCGTCAACCAGCCGCGACTGCTCCTCCTCGACGAGCCCTTCGGCGCGCTCGACGCCCTTACCAAGATCCAGATGCAGCAGGAGATCCTCCGTATTTGGGAAGTTGAGCAGACCACTATGGTGCTCGTGACCCACGACATCGACGAGGCCATCTACCTGGGCGACCGGGTGGTTGTCATGTCGAGCCGGCCCGGCACGGTGAAAAAGATCATGCCTTTTCCGCTTCCCCGGCCGCGGGATCGGTCCAGCTACGAGTTCGTGCAACTGCGCCGGGAAATCTATGCCGAGTTCTTTGCCGAAGCGGAGCGGCCCTTTGCCTATGCGATCTGATGAAGGCGGGCTGCAAACGAAGGAGATCATGATGGACGTGCTGGATTCCCGTGAAGTCAAACGGGTCGCCCACGCCAAGGGGGCTGATCTTGTCGGTATTGCGTCCGTGGATCGGTTTGCCGATTATCCGGAGGAGAAGCGTCCCGAAAGCCTTCTTCCCGGAGCCAAATCGGTCATCGTCGTGGGAGTACGGGTCCTTCCCGACACGGTCCGTCCCAACCTCCTCCTTTCCGCCCTTCACCATATCACGCTCAATCTCTACCATAACCAGGTCGCTTACGACGTGGGACGGCTCCTTGACGATCATGGTTTCCGGGCCGTAGTGGTCCCTCACCGGATCGGCAATTTCGACCCCGACCTGAGAAAGAGCCCGGATTACATGGACATCTATCCCAAGCTCTTCGGCGTCTCCACGAGACATGCGGCAGTGGAGGCAGGGCTCGGCATCTTCGGCAAGAGCCGCCTGCTGGTGACGCCGCGTTTCGGCCCTCTGCAACGGGTGGCTGTCGTGGTCACCGATGCCGAACTTGCCCCCGACGCCAAGGTGGGCGATGAGGAGAGTCGAAGGTTATGTCCTCCCGGTTGTACCGCGTGCATCGACGCCTGTCCGGGGAAAGCCCTGTCCCACGACGGTATTGCCTGGGAAAAATGCAATGAAGTGATACGGCCGCACAACGGCATGTACGGGTATTCGGCCTGTAGCCAGTGTATGCTGTCATGCCCCACCGGGCAGAAACAACGCATCCACCATAAGAATCTGGGAGAACAATAGACATGAAGATCGCACTCATCAATCCCGCTTTCTACGATGGCAAGGAATTTCGCAACCGTTTCGACGACTACCTCGACTGGATCAAGGGGGGGAATCTCTACGTCGCCCCTTTCGAACCCCCCATCGGGCTCGCCTTTCTTTCGGCCTATCTGAAGGAGCGGGGGCACGAGGTGCGTCTCGTCGACATGCAGGGGCTTCTCATGGACAGCGTGGAGCTCGCCGCGCAGCTGGAGATCTTCGCCCCCGACGTGGTGGGCGTCACTGCCATGACCCCCACCATCCCCGAGGCACTCCAGGTGGCGGCCATCGCCAAGCGGGTGGTGCCGGAGGCAAAAGTGGTTCTCGGTGGCGTCCATCCCACCCTCGACCCGGGCGGGGTGCTGGCTGACCCCCACGTGGACTTCGTCATCCGTGGGGAAGGGGAGGAGTCCTTCGCCGCCCTGGCCACGGCCCTGGCGAGCGGCAGCGATCCCGGCACGGTGGCCGGCGTCTCGTACCGGCGGGACGGGGAGCTTGTCATTTCGGACAAATCCCCGCTCATTGCCGACCTGAACACACTCCCCCAGCCCGACTACGAAGCTTTCCCCGTTGAACGTTACATCGAGCACAACCGGCACCTGCGCAGCATTCGCGGCATCTCCATGATCGTCTCCCGCGGCTGCCCGTTCCAGTGCACCTTCTGTGCGGTCCACCAAACCATGGGACGCAAGTGGCGGATCAAGTCGCCCCAGCGGGTGGTGGACGAGCTCGTGGCCCTGAAAGAGCGGTTCCAGCTGGAGGGCGTGTGGTTCAAGGACAGCATTTTCAACCTGGACCGCCAGTGGGTTAAAGAGTTCTGCCGTCTCATGGTGGAGCAGAAGGTGGAGATCGCCTGGCAGGCCCTCACACGCATCGACCTTATCGACGAGGAGGAATTGCAGCTCATGAAGCGGGCCGGCCTCACCCAGCTCGACCTCGGCATCGAAACCGGCTCGCCGAGGAGTCTTGTCCGGCTGAAGAAGGGAATCACCGTTGACAAGATCAAGGAGAAGGTCGCCATCGCCAAGCGCCACGTGAAGGTTTTCGGCTTTTTCATGATCGGCATACCCGGCGAGAACGAGACCGATGTGGAGCAGACCTTCGAGCTTGCCAAGGCACTGGATCTCGACCGCTGGACCTGGAGCATCTACAGTCCGCTCCCCGGCTCGGCGCTCTACGAGGAGCTCATCGCCGAGGGGCGGATCGAGCC
>DATDMX010000026.1:0-7051 GCA_036518575.1 Geobacteraceae bacterium
TTCATATCGATCTTCTTCAACTGCTTTCGCTCGCAACTCAGTCGGCACTGTTCAAAGGCCTTGCGGGCATCAATCTCCTCCAGGTGAGCATCGGTGACGAAAAGAGATGCCAGCCGGCTTCTCTCTTCCGGCGAAGCGACCTGCTCCAGAATGAGGGAAAGGTCGGCATTGCCGTTCGCCGCCACTTGGGCGAGAATGGCCTCGGCCACCGGCAGCAACTCGGGCGAGAAGAGCCTCGCCGCCCCGTACTCCCGCACCTGCCCAGCCACCTCCGGATACTTGCCCATGAGGGCGAGAAGCATCTCCTCCGTTTGGTTGCCCACCTGGCGCGGAGCCGCCGGCTTTGCCAGATCGGCGACCGTTACCGGCTGCCGACCGATCTTCTTCTGCAGGAGCCGCTCATCAACGCCAAGTACGCGCGCGATTTCCTTGACGTAGAGCTGACGCTCAATATCGTTGCCTATTTTCAGCAGTCGGGGAGTGAGTTCCTCCACCACGGCCACCTTGCCGGCCACGTTCCGGGTATCGGCGTGCTGCAGGAGATTCCGGAAAAAAAAATCGAAAATTGGCCGCGCCTTGGCCACTCTCTCTGCAAATGCTTCGGCTCCCGCTGTCTTGATGTAGCTGTCCGGATCGTCCTCCGAGGGCAATTCGATCACGGCTGCAGGCAGACCCTCGTCGAGAAAAAGCTCCATGGATCTGATGGTCGCCTTCACACCGGCGCTGTCACCGTCGAACAGGGTGTAAACCGTGCCGGCATAGCGCTGCAGGAGCTTTACGTGACCGGTGGTTAGGGCCGTGCCGCAGGTGGCCACCACATTTTTCACCCCTGCCTGAAAAAGGGCCAAGTGGTCGAAATAACCTTCGACAATGATGGCCTTTCCCTGTTCCCTCATGGCGTGACGCGCCAGGTTGATGCCGAACAGCACCTCGCTTTTCCGATAGATGGGCGATTCCGGCGAATTGATGTATTTCGGCAGGGAATCGTCGAGGACACGGGCGCCAAAAGCGATGACGCGACCCTGGGTGTTGGCTATGGTAAAAACGAGTCGGTTACGGAAAAGATCATAGTATCCCCCGCTTGCCCGGCGCCGTATCAGCCCGAGCTTTTCCGCCGCTTCAAGGGGAACCCGTTTCTGTTCAAGGTGTCGTACGAGCCTGTCCCATCGGTCGCCGGCGTCGGAGCCAGGGGCAAAGCCGAGCCGGTACGCCTCGGATGTTGCTTCATCGACCCCGCGCCGCTCCAGATAGTTCCGCCCGGGTTCGCCGCATTTCTCTTTCAGGAGAATATCGCGGTAAAAGGCAGCTGCAAGGTCATTTATCCGATAAAGAGTATCCCTTTCGTCCTGCCGCTGTTTTTCAGCCGGCGTCAACGCCCGGTCCTCGATGACAACCCCAGTCCTCTTGGCAAGGAACCGCACGGCCTCGGGAAAAGTGAGCCCCTCTATCTTCATGATAAAGGTAAAGACGTTACCGCCTACGCCGCAACCGAAACAGTGAAAAATGCCCCGAGCCGGATTAACGTTGAAGGAGGCGGTCTTTTCTCCGTGGAACGGGCACATTCCCTGGTAGTTCGCACCCGACCGCTTCAGGCTGACATAATCACCGACCACCTCAAGGATCGAGGCTCGCTCACGGATCTCGGCAACCTTGTCATCCGGAATCATCGACATCTCTAGCCCTTACCCACCACCTACACCTGCGGGGAGTCGTCCAGCAAGCACCTAACGCCCCTTCGCCCTGCCACTACTGGTTTCACCGGTCTGTGCCGCAGCATCCCACCCGCCAACAATATCCCGTCCCGATGCAACGAACGAGCGGGCGGTGGGTGACCGAAGGATGTAGGCTCTGAATTTTTCAGGCATTTGCCTGGCCGTGGCAAAATAGAGGACCAGACAAAGCACGAAAGCTCCTTCCAGCAAACCGAAGAAGACGCCGCCGACGCGATTGACCCCGCCGAGGAGCATGATCTTGAAGACAACCGTGAGCAGGTGGCCGAGAAGATAGAACAGACAGCCAATCAGGAGAAAAATCAGTATGAAGGAGAGGCTCAGTGCCACGTGATGGGGGAGGTGAATGAGGCGCTTCGCGGCTTCGGCAAGGTACGTATAATACTTGCAGGCCGCCCAACCACCCACAACCAGCCCGAGCAGTGAACAGACTTCGCGTATTAAGCCCTTGAGAAAACCTTTTACCACGAATATCAGCAAAACGGCCCAGATCAGGATGTCAACGAGGCCCAAACTCCGCATCCGGTTACCCATAAAGTAAAGTAGGGGCAATCACGAGATCGCCCCCACCTTTACTCACAAAAATTACTGCTCGCACAGACGTGCATGAAGTCTCCGGAACCGTCTAGCCAAGTTTCTCCTTGACCACTTCGCTGACCATCTTGCCATCAGCACGACCCGCGACATGGGGCATGAGGGCTTTCATCACTTTGCCCATATCCTTGGCACCCTGAGCGCCACACTCGGCGATCACCTTCACGACGAGTTCGGCCACCTCCTCCCTGCCCAACTGCTGGGGCAGAAACGAGAGGAGGATTGCCAGTTCCTTTTCTTCCTTGGCAACCAGGTCATCCCTGCCGGCTTCGGTGAAGAGCCGGATTGATTCACGACGCTGCTTAACGAGCGAGGAGATGGTTTCGATCACTTCCTGATCGGCCATCTCCCGCTTGAGATCGATTTCTTTATTTCTTACTGCAGAACGGACAAGACGGATAGTTGAAAGCCGCAACTCATCCTTGGCTTTCATCGCACCCTTCATCTCCTCGGTCAACCTGTCCCGCAGCAACATAAACGTCCCACTTACTCCATCATTTTGCGCTGTTTCTTCAGCGCTCTCTTGCGAGCGGCGATGGCCTTCTTCTTCCGTTTAATGCTCGGCTTCTCGTAATGCTCCCGCTTCCGAACTTCCGAAAGAATCCCAGCCTTTTCGCACTGCTTCTTGAACTTTTTCAGTGCAAGTTCAAATGATTCAGTCTCTTTGACCTTTATTCCCGGCATTCATATTCCCCCCCCCTCTTATATGTATTTATCCGAGTCCTATATAAGGTGAGCCGGTTTCCCTCTTTTTGTAAGAAAAATCATAATAACATCGCAAATCGCGTTGTCAAGGTATATTTACACGCTTCCAACTATTTTGCGGGGTTACGAGATGCCTTCTCATCCAGCCCCGACATCCCGAAACGCCGGCGCAGTTCGTCATAGACCTCTTCCGGCGCAATGTCGCGAAAGCCGAGGAGGACGAGGACATGGAAAAACACATCGGCGGTTTCATAAACGATCTCCTCCCTCGTCCCGCCTTTGCCGGCGATAACGAGCTCGGTAGACTCTTCGCCAATCTTCTTGAGAATGGAGTCAATCCCTTTGGCCATGAGAGAAGCGGTGTAGGATTTTTCCGAAGGCGCCGCTTTCCGTTCCCGGATAACGTCATAAACCGCCTGGAGAATATCGTCGTGCATGGGACCTCCCGTTCAACGTGTCGCGTCACGCACACCGGTTGAACGCAGAACGAATGAAGTTACCGCCTCACCGCCACACCCTTTTTCGCCAGGTACTCCTTGGCTTCGGCAATGGTGTGCTCGCGGTAATGAAAGATGGACGCGGCCAGACAGGCAGAGGCCCCGGCCACGGCGAACCCCTCATAGAGGTGCTCAAGGTTTCCAACCCCGCCCGAGGCTATGACAGGAATGGCTACAGCATCGACAATCGCCCGCGTCAGGGCAAGATCATAGCCATCCTTGGTGCCGTCCCGATCCATGCTCGTCAGGAGAATCTCGCCCGCACCGTACTCCTCCATCCGCTGGGCCCACTCCACCGCGTCAATGCCGGTGGCGTTTCTTCCGCCGTGGGTGTAGACCTCCCAGCGCTCCTCCCCCTGTTTCCTGCGGGCGTCGATAGCCACCACGGTGCACTGGGAGCCAAACCGTTCCGCTGCCTCCCGCACGAATTCCGGCCGGTGGACCGCGGCAGTATTAATGGAGACCTTGTCGGCACCGGCGTTAAGAAGCCGGCGAATGTCGTCCACGGTCCGCACGCCACCGCCAACCGTCAGGGGCATGAATACCCTCTCAGCGGTGCGGCGGACGACGTCAATGATAATATCGCGCTGGTCGGAGGAGGCGGTGATGTCGAGAAAGGTGAGCTCGTCCGCGCCCTGCTGATCGTACATCTGGGCGATCTCCACCGGATCTCCGGCGTCCCGCAGTTCCAGGAACTGAACTCCCTTTACCACGCGCCCCCCCTTGACGTCGAGGCAGGGGATTATTCGTCTGGTCAACATGTTAATTCTCCGAATTCGCCGGTCAAGGCATAGGTGAAAGACAAAGAGCTATCTCCACCTGCCCCCTTCAGCCTTACGTGGTTCTCTTGGTCAGCGCCACCGCCTCGGCCAGCTTGATCGCGCCGGTGTAGATCGCCTTGCCGGTAATGGCCCCGACCACGCCGCTCGATTCGATGGCCATGAGATTCTCTATATCCCTGAGTGACGAGACCCCCCCTGAGGCGATTACCGGAATGGCAATCGCTTCGGCCAACTCTTTGGTGGCGGCGATGTTCGGCCCGCCCATCATGCCGTCGCGGGCAATATCCGTGTAAATGATGGCCGCCACGCCGTCTCCCTCGAAACGACGGGCAAGCTCCGCGGCACGAACGTCAGTCACCTCGGCCCATCCCTGCACCGCCACCAGGCCGTTCTTTGCATCGATGCCGACGACGATTCTCCCCGGAAACTGGCGACAAGCCTCCCCCACAAGCGCGGGGGTGCGCTGGGCAGCCGTGCCGAGAATCACCCGGTCGACCCCGAGGGAAAGATAGGCCTCGATGGTGGCAAGGTCACGAATCCCGCCACCGAGCTGGGTCGGGATCGATACTCCTGCCACGATGGCCTCGATAGCCGCTCGGTTCCGCGGAACGCCAGCGAAGGCGCCATCGAGATCGACGATATGAAGGAGTTCCCCCCCCTGCCGCTGCCATTCACGAGCTTGTGCGGCGGGATCGTCGCAAAAAACGGTGTCCTTCTCCATGAGCCCCTGTTCGAGGCGTACGCATTTGCCTTCCTTAAGATCGATGGCGGGTATGACGATCATCGTTATCCTTCCTAAAACTTTTGCTTATCCGCAGATTACGCAGATTTTTACGACCATTGATTTTTCTACATTTAATCTACGGAATCTGCGGATCACGCCTTCATCTCTCCGAAATTCTTCAATATCCGCAACCCCATTTCCTGGGATTTTTCCGGATGGAACTGAGTGGCAACGATGTTATCCTTCCAGATCGACGAGCAGAAGTCGATGCCGTAACGGGTTACGGTGGCGACCACCGCCGGGTCCTGCGGGACGACGTAGTAGGAGTGCACGAAATAGACGTTCGTCCCCTCTTCAATCCCCTCAAAAACAGGAGGGCGCTGCTTGAAGGAAAGCTGGTTCCACCCCATGTGGGGGACCTTCAACCCCTCTCCTCCTTCAGCCATCCCTTCGGGAAAACGAACCACCCTGCCAGGAATGACATCCAGGCCGCGGTGCACGCCAAACTCCTCGCTCTCCGTGAAGAGAAGCTGCAGCCCCAGGCAGATGCCGAGGAAGGGGCGCCCTTCCCGAATCACCCGAAGGAGCGGCTCCACAAAGCCACCCTCTTCCAGGTTGCGCATGCAGTCGGCAAAAGCGCCGACACCGGGAAGCACCACCTTGTCGGCCTCACCAAGCACCTTGGGGTCGGCGGTCACAACGGCTTCACAGCCGACCTTTTCAAAACCCTTCTGCACAGAGCGAAGGTTGCCCATGCCGTAGTCGATGATTGCGATCATAAGAAAATCCCGTGCGAGTGCGAGGTCAAAGCCTTAGAGTTTCCCCTTGGTCGACATGACCCCTTCGATGCGGGCGTCGACCTGGGTCGCTTGGTCGAGCGCGCGGGCAAGCCCCTTGAAACAGGCCTCAAGAATGTGATGGACGTTGTCGCCGTACATGACGTTCACGTGGAGCGTGGCGCCCAGATTGTTGGCGAGCGCCTGGAAGAACTCCCGAGCAAGTTCCACGTCAAACTCGCCGATCTTCACCTTGGGAAGAGCGACGTTATAGACCAGAAAGGGCCGGCCGGAGAGGTCTATGGCCACGCTCGCCAGGGTTTCATCCATGGGAACGGTTGCCTGGCCGTAGCGCCGGATCCCCAGCTTCTCGCCAAGGGCCTGCTTCACGGTCGTGCCGAGCACGATGCCGATGTCCTCCACCGTGTGATGGAAGTCGATGTCGATGTCGCCCTTGGCCTCAACGTCCAGATCGAACAGGCCGTGGCGGGCAAAGAGGTCGAGCATGTGATCGAGGAAAGGAACGGAGGTGCAGACCTTGGCCTCTCCCCTGCCGTCGATCTCCAGGGACAACCTGATGCGGGTTTCTTTGGTGATGCGTTCAACGGAAGCCTTGCGTGACATGACAACCTCCTTGAATGAAGCAACAGCGGCCGCATACCCTGAGAGAAGAAGCTGCCGGCCGCGAGTGGCAGATCATAGAGAAACGTTCACCGCCCGTCTCGGGGAATGCCGAGGAGTTCCCGTTGGGAAGCGCTGGGTTCCTGCAGGAAAGCAAGCGCCGTCATCTCGTAATTGCCGGTACGAACGTAGACCCGGGGAAACCCGTTTTCCTTGAGCGTCTTCACGAGCGAGTTCACCGTAAAGACGGTCTTGTGGGCATAGAAGTCCTGCCCGCTCCTCTCGATCTCCACATGATAGCCGTAGATGACATCGCTGATCAAGATCGGTCCGGCCGCAGACTCATAGAGGACATCGTCAACATCGAGGCCGTCCTCAATGACCGCGCGCATGACAGAGCGCACATCCGGAACGGTGATAAAGGCAAAACCGCTTTTCTTCAGCACGAGCCGGAACCCCTTGAGCACCTTCGGCACGTCGTGGCGATAGAAATGCTCAAGGTTGTGCGAGCAGTACACGGCGTCGTACGTCCTCGGCGGCAGTTTCCACATCTCGCGGGCATCGCAGACGATGTCGGGCTCCCCGCGGGGGTCGACATCGAGGAGATCGTGGTGCCACCCCT
>DATDMX010000027.1:0-4277 GCA_036518575.1 Geobacteraceae bacterium
AAGCGGGCATGGATGAAATGGGAAATGTAGCTCCACCCCCAGGAGTACGAGGGAATCATCTCCACGGCATCGCCGTAGAGCTTGGCGTTTTCTTCGAGCCAGATGTCGCCGATGCGGGCTGCGGAGAGAAGCCCTTCGCGCCGCTCCAGATGGAGTCGCTCCTCGAACCTGGTGAGGACGTTTTGCCGGAACGTCGTCGCGATGATGTCCTCGATGGTGGCGCAGAGTAGCTCGGCCTTGACCGCCGGGTCGGGCTCGCGTGCGAGGAGGAGGCGGGTGAGGAGCATTTCGCCGAAGACCGATGCCGTTTCCGCCAGCGGCAGGGGGGCATGGTAGTTGAGCATGGATTGCCGCTGCGCCAGGACGAAATGAAGGCCGTGTCCCAGCTCATGGGCAATGGTGGCAACGTCCCTCAGGTTGCCGGTGAAGTTGAGCAGCACATACGGGGGGAGAGCAGGTGTCATCCCCATGCAGAACGCACCGCCTCCTTTGCCCGGGCGGGGAAGGGCGTCGATGCGCCGTTCGTTGAAAAAGGCGTCGATGATGGTGGCATACGCGGGATGGAACGCCTCATATGCTTCGGTAACGAGCTTGCGGGCCTCGTCGAAGGTGTAGCGGCGACTGGAGCTGCCGAGGGGGGCGTAGATGTCGCTGTTCTTCAGTTTGGCGAGGCCAAGGAGTCCCGCCTTGAGGCGAAAATACTCGCGTGCCAGAGGGTAATTTTCCTCGGTGACGTTCATGAGTTGTCCAACCACCGTGGCACTCAGCTCGTTGCCGATGTTGGTGGGCTCCATGGGCGAGGAGTAGCCACGCAATTCCAGTTCCTGGCCATGGTCGAGGGTGATGTTGTTGAACACCGCCCCGAAGACGATCTTCTCTTCGGCGTGGCGGTCGAGAAAGGTGGAAAACGCCAGTTCCCTGGTCCGGGCATCGTGATGGTGGAGGAGGCCGAGGAGCTCCTCTCCGGTGAACTCCTGCTCTTCTCCCTCCATGACCATCCGGTAGCGAAAGGAGGAAGAAATTTCGTCAAAGAGCCTCGTAAAGGCGTCGGCCCCCGTGAGGCTCTTCTGCTTGAGGAGCTGTTCTTCCCGTTCAGGCAGCGTATGCTCGCGGTACTTGCGGACACTCTCCAGGTAGTGACGGTACTGGGCCAATTCTCCGGCAACAATCAGCTTCCCGAAAGGCTCCTCTTCGATGGCCATGATTTCGAGGTCGAAGAAAAGGATCTCCCGTGACACGAGATTGCCGATTTCAGCTGCTTTCTGGGATAGAGCCTTATTGGTTTCGTCTTCGCTGTCGGCGGCAAAGAGAAGGTGGGTGTAGAGTTGAGGCTTTATCACCTCTTCCTGAAGCGTTTCGTAGTCGCGAAGGGCTGTGCATAGCCCTGCAGCGTCAAGATTTGCGACCTTACCCAGGTACCGGTCGCGGAAGCTCTTGGCACGGCCGGTCGCAGCGGCCAGATCGTCTGCAAGTTCGCCGGACGTTGGGTAAGGGTAGAGAAGGGTTGTGTCCCACAGGAGTTTGCTGAGATCGTTCGACATGATGGCTCTCCTTTAAGCTCAAACAGAGGATTATGGCGCGGCGGTGGTCTCATGGCGACGAGCACCGCAATGCCGGGGCAGGGTAAAGAGTAGTTCAAGGGGCCTACGGCGTCAAGTGTGCTCAGAAAAGCTGATTGAAAAGATAGGGGAGGGTGGAGGCAGGTAGAGCGGGCACCGACGAGGGGGCTGCCGAGGCAAAGGCGCCGCAGGTAACGTTAAGGCGGAAGGGGAGTGACACGTTGCCCGCCGTATCCTTTACCCAGGCGTAGAGGGACTTGGTGCCGGGCGTATCGCAGGCGTAGCTCGAAGGCTTCGTGCTGCTCCAGCCTCCTGTTGTGGGGGCAGGGGCTGTCGGGGTCTCGGTTATGAGGTAGCCGGAAACCTTCACGTTGTCAACGGCCGCAAAGGTTGTGATGGGGACAGTGTTGCTCCCGACCACTTGCGGCATGGCCACCAAACGTATGGCCGGCGGCGAGTTGTCGCGGAAGATGGCGGTAATCTTCATGTTGCCTTCGGCAACAAAGGTGCAGGTGCTGTCCGTGCCGGGACATCCTCCTTCCCATCCGATGAATTGGGACCCGTTGTAGGGGGTCGCCTTGAGGGTCAGGACGGTTCCGGGCGGAGCGATGAGGGCACAGCTTGAGCCGCAGCTCAACTCTCCCTCGCTGGAGGTGACGATACCGGTGCCAGTTCCTCCTTTTGCCACGGTGATGTCGGCACGGTAGGGCGGGTTGTATTGCCAGAGAGACGAGGTGAAGTTAGGACCGCATCTTCCTGCCCACGGTTCGGTCAGTTCGTAGCGTCCCTGCCGCTTTTTCCAGACGCCGAAATGGAGGTGGGGGATGAGGGATGCGCCGGAACTTCCCACCTCGGCGATCTTTTCGCCCTTCTTCACTCTCTGGCCGTTAGCCACCACAATGGAGCCTTTGCGCAGGTGGGCATAAAAGGTGAGTGCCGCGTCGGGGCTATCGGGGTGCATGATGAGGATGAAGTTCCCTGCGTTGAAGCCCCAGGCAAGACAGCAGTCTTCAGTACCGCATGAGGGGCCGAAGTCGGTGCAGGTGGGCGATTTGTTTGTCAGTCCCGGGATGACCGGCTGGAGTTCGGGTTTGCAGTCGGGCTCGTTTTCGTTCGGACAGTGGTCGTATTTTCCGCCTGAGACCCAGAGAACTTCGCCATCGTCGGCGGCAAATACGGGCACGCTCTCTTCGATGGAAGAAATCGTTATGTCGGTGCCGGTATGGCCCACGTACCCCGGAGCACCGCAGTCGAATGCCCGCCCGTCGCCATCCACATCCGGATAGCCTATGTGGAAGCTGCCGTCATGGAGGCAGGTGGCCCCGGGCATGCAGCCAATCGGCCACGTCAAGGTACCTGCCGACACTGCGCAAGGCGCAACAACGCCAAGGAGGAGGAGCAGCAGTGTCAGTTTCAGTTGGTGCATGTAAGGGAAATCCTCTGTAAGGTCCGGCTCTGTACGAGGGATTCACTATTCGTGCCGGGATAAAGTGTGCTGAGTGTGTGCGGGCACATGAGGACGAGAAGATTAATGCTTAGCAAAATCTCATAATCGCACCTTGACGTATTCTACGAAAAAATTCTGTCAATAGCAACACGTAAGTTATTGAAGACCATGAACTTTGAGTTTAGGCGAGGTGAGCCTCTACGAGTTCCTCGATGAGCTCGCCGATCGTTGTGCGTCTCTTGGCGGCCGTAATTTTCAGGAGTAGGTGCAGGTCTTCGCGGATGTTAGCGGTGAGCCGGACGTCTCCCGCTGGCACCAGACCTGAGGTGGGTGCTGTTTTTGGAGCAGGTGTGACCTTTTTGGGGGCAGGGGGCGGCGGTGCTGCCGGTTTTGCACGATGGGTCTTCGGTGGGCGTGGCGCCGTACTGGTTTCGCTCGGCGACTGACGGTCGTTCCTTTGCTGCTGAATCACCATGCCGCCGAACAGGGGCATCTGGTCCTTCATTTCGTCTTGGGACATGCGGTTGCCTCCGTGGCTGTTTGCTGAGGACTCTTCTTATAACATCTGTATGGATAAAAGTAAATACGCCAGTAAGCGGGTAAGTATGTGTGGTGTTGCAGAAGATATGGAAATCAATCTTGGGGGAGTTAAAACATTGAGTAGTAGTTGATGGTTGAGTGGTCGCTCATGTTCGTGCTGTTACTGCACTGAAGGAGGTTGACCTCTGATTTTCAGGTACCGTACTGTGCAAGGGATGAACATCAGCGTTTAACCCCGGTTTGTGGAGCATGGATGGCAATTCACCAAGGGCGTCTGTTCAAAAGCTAAACAGAGTTTGAAAAACGGTTAAATGTAATGTTTATTTAAAACGGTAAGTTACGTACTGTGTGGAGTGGTATCTCTCTTGCTCTATCCGTTGACAGCGTCAAGAATAACTATTTTTTTGCACTGTCAAGCAGGAGGGATGCCCATGATGACCAATTCACCTGTGATCAGCACTCTTGAGCCCAGTCGGTACCATGACAGCTTTGGCGGGGTTGATGACCTCCTGGAACAGCTCGATAACGCCCTTGCCAGGGAAGAGGGAGAGCTGCGGTTGTACCGGCTTATCGACGCCCTGTCAGCGTGTGCACAACGCGAGCTCCTCGATGAGGAAGAAGCCATGAAGTGGGCAAGCTATCCTTCACTGGAATTCCACCGTGCAAAACACCGCTTCTTCGTGGGCGAGATCGGGAAACTGAAATCGCTCTCCTTATCGAAGCAGATGCAG
>DATDMX010000028.1:0-13025 GCA_036518575.1 Geobacteraceae bacterium
TCAGGAACACCTTCGAGATGAAGCCTGACGTCTACACGTCCTGGGCCGAGGGAATACGGAACGAAGAGCAGACGAGCATGGAAAACTTCTACCTCAACAACCTGGGCAAGAATCCCAATTTCAGCATCGTGGACCGGAGCAGGACCCGGACTATCCTGGAAGAGTTCAAGATGAGCCAGTCCGGCCTCGTGTCGGACACCATGCGGGTGAAGATCGGCGAAATGACCGGTGCGACCCATCTCCTCGATGTCAGCTTCTCCCGGTTCAATGCCGGCAGGGGACATAACGACGTCGTGAACGCCCGCCTCATCGATATCGCGTCCGGCAGGGTCCTGGCCGTGGACCAGATGAAGGCCATGCACAAAAAGTGAACGCAGCGCTACCCGGGCTACGCTGGTTATGGCACTCGTAGAAACCTCACGCAAGACTCATTTATCATGTTTTCCTGATGGAAAAGAACACTTAGCGCGTTGAAAGGAGAGGTTTACGTGAACATGATTAAACATTCTATTGGCATTCTGTTGAATAAGCTGACGGACAGAAAGGGAACGACGCTTGTCGAATACGGATTTATACTTCTTCTTATTGCCATTGTGATTGTCTTGATGATAACCGGGCTGGGTAAGAGCACAAATAATATGTACAGTAGCATCAATCAAAAGGTCAAGAGCGCCTCTGACTAGCGGGTATCATCACCGAACCCATCATCCCACCGGAGCTGTCGCGGCAAGTCGCGCCAGTCGATACGAAACTCCTGCGCGAATATGAAAAGATGCGGGAGAGTCTGGCGCTGCTTAAGATTCTGGCACTGTGGCAGAAAGATGTGGAGGAGGGAAGGGGCAAGCCCTTCCGTACGACATTTGCCGATGCCCGGGCACGGATCAGGGATGAGCAGTCATGAAATTTACGGTTCACTCCATCAGTTCCAGAAACTCCTCCTCCGAAATCACCTTCACCCCCAACGCCCGCGCTTTCTCAAGCTTACTCCCTGCCTCGGCACCTGCCACGACATAGTCGGTCTTCTTCGACACCGACCCGGCCGCATGCCCCCCTTCGCGCTCCACGAGCTCCTTGGCCCCGTCGCGCGTGAAACGGGTGAGCGCGCCGGTGAAGACGAAGGTTTTGCCGGTGAACTTTCCCCCCACCTTTTTTTCTGCCGCCGCGGGGGCGACGCCAGCCGCAAGGAGTCGCTCGATGACGCGTTGGTTTTCCGGGTTGTGGAAGAAGGAGCGGATGCTCTCGGCCACCTGGGGGCCCACCTCGCGCACGGCCAGGAGCTCATCTGTCGAGGCCTTGGCGAGGTTCTCGATGCTGCCGAAGGCATTGGCCAGAAGCTTGGCCGTTTGCTCGCCCACCTGGCGGATTCCCAGGGCGAAGATGAAACGGGCCAAGGGCCGCTCCTTACTGGCCGCGATGGCATGGAGGAGGTTTTCGGCGAGTTTGTCCCCCATGCGGTCGAACTGCATGAAGTCTTCGCGCGTGAGGGTGTAGAGGTCAGCCACGTTGTGCACGAGCCCCAGGCGCAGGAGCTGGTCGATGTACTTCTCGCCGAGCCCCTCCATATCCATGGCGCGGCGTGCGGCAAAGTGGATGATGGACTCCTTTATCTGGGCCGCACACGAAAGCCCGAGACAGCGGACCGCCACCTCGCCCGGAAGCTTCACCACCTCGGAGCCGCAGACGGGGCAGACCGGGGGAATGGGGAGAGGCCGCTCGGCGCCCGTCCTCTTCTCGGTCACGACCCTCACCACCGCCGGGATCACGTCGCCCGCCCGCTCGATTACCACCGTGTCGCCGATGCGGATATCTTTTCGCTCCATCTCCTCCCAGTTGTGGAGCGTTGCCCGGGAGACGGTCACTCCGGAGACCTCCACCGGCATAAGATGCGCCGTGGGGGTGATGACGCCGGTTCTTCCCACCTGGGGGACGATATCCTCGATGACGGTGACGGCCTGGCGGGGCGGGAACTTCCAGGCAATGGCCCAGCGCGGCGAGCGCCCTTTCTCCCCGAGCTCCCGCTGGAGGGAAATGGAGTCGACTTTCACCACCACGCCGTCGATCTCGTAGGGAAGGCTCTCGCGTTGCTCACTGATCCGACCGTAAAAAGCGCGGACGCCGTCTACCCCCGTCACTCTCTGCGCCAGCTGGTTTACGGGGAGCCCCCACGACCGCACGGTGGTAAGAAATTCCCACTGGGACGAGAACTCGTGCCCCGTCATCGTTCCCGGCGCGTAGCAGTAGATGGCGAGGGGGCGCCTGGCCGTGATGCGCGGGTCGAGCTGGCGGATACTTCCGGCGGCGGCGTTCCGGGGGTTGGCAAAGGCCGGCTCCCCTTCCTCCTCCCGTTCGGCATTGAGTCTCTGGAAGGCCGCAAGGGGGAGGTAGACCTCGCCGCGCACCTCGAAGAGGGGCGGGGGGGAGGCGGCGCGGAGCCGCAAGGGAAGCCCCTTGATCGTCTTCAAATTCTGGGTCACGTCCTCGCCGACGAAGCCGTCGCCGCGGGTGGAGCCAAGGGTGAAGAGGCCGGCCTCGTAGACGAGTTCCACGGCCAGACCATCCATTTTCGGCTCGCACACGTAGTCGATTGTCGCCCCGGCGGAAAGGCCGAGAAAGCGTTTCACCCGCTCATCGAACTCGGCCACGTCTTCTTCGGTCATGGCATTTTCCAGGGAAAGCATGGGGATGCGGTGGGTCACCTGGCCGAACTTTTCCAGCGGCGCCCCGCCCACCCGCTGCGTGGGGGAGTCGGGAGTGACGAGGTCGGGGCAACTCTTTTCCAGCTCCGCAAGTTCCCGATAGAGGCGGTCATAGTCGGCGTCGCTTATTTCCGGCGCGTCGAGGACATAGTAGAGGTGGTTGTGGCGTTCGATCTCGGCGCGCAGTGCGGCGATCCGCTCGGCAGCGGCGTTTCTGTCCATGGCGGGCTCCTTGGGTTCGGGTGGAATTTTTATAGCATACCACCCCCGGCAATGCAATTTGGTTGGCACGGAACTCGCCTTCTTGATTTGCCCCGGTGGTTCTGGTAACAATGAGACAGCCGGGGGAAGCCCGGTATTTTTTTTTGTGCTTCGCCAGAGGAACACCATGCCACCGCTCAACACCCTCAAGCCGCCCCAGCTCCAGGCGGTGAAACATACCGAAGGCCCGCTTCTCGTCCTCGCCGGCGCCGGTTCGGGGAAGACCCGAGTCATCACCTGCCGCATTGCCTATCTCCTCAGGAAGAAAGGGGTGGCGCCCGAGGCGATCCTTGCCGTCACCTTCACGAACAAAGCTGCCACGGAGATGAGGGAGCGCCTGGAGGAGATGGTGGGCAAGAGCGCCTGCCAAGGCGTCACTGTTTCCACGTTCCACTCCCTCGGGGTGAAGATTCTGCGCCGCGACATCCACCGGCTGGGGTACAAGAACAACTTTGCCATCTATTCGTCCTCCGATCAGCTGGGGATCGTACGCCAGGCCATGCGCGACCTCGCGGTGGACGCGAAGAAGTTCGACGCCAACACGGTGCTCTGGAAGATTTCGGGGGCGAAGAACCTTCTCATCTCCCCCGAGCGTTACCAGCCCCGCTACGGCGACGAATACGAGCTTCTTGCCGCCCAGATCTACCCGCGTTACCAGTCGGCCCTAAAGGCCTGCAACGCGGTGGATTTCGACGACATCATCATGCTCACCGTGGACCTCCTCAAAAACCACGCCGAGGTGCTCTCCCACTGGCAGGAGCGCTTCCGCTACCTCATGGTGGACGAGTACCAGGACACCAATCCCTGCCAGTATCTCCTCATTCATCTCCTCGCCTCGCGCCACCGAAACCTCTGCGTCGTGGGGGACGACGACCAGTCCATCTATGGCTGGCGCGGCGCCGACGTGGAGAAGATCCTCGCCTTCGAGAGCGATTATCCGGGGTGCCGGGTGATCAAGCTCGAGCAGAACTATCGCTCCACCGGCACCATTCTCGCGGCGGCAAATCACGTCATCCGCAACAACCCCAAGCGCAAGGACAAGACCCTCTGGACCGACTCCGGCCCGGGGCGCCCCATCGACATCGTGGTCACCCGCGACGACGAGGAGGAGGCCACGACGGTCGTGGAGCGGATCCAGATCGAGCGCTTCAAGCACGAGCTGTCCTACGGCGACTTTGCCATCCTCTACCGCACCAACGCCCAGAGCCGGGCCTTCGAGGAGCAACTGCGCTTCGAATCGATCCCCTACGTCCTCATTGGCGGCATGCAGTTCTACGAGCGCAGAGAGGTGAAGGACGCCATCTCCTATCTGCGGGTGATCGACAACCCCCGGGACGAGCAGGCGCTTCTGAGGATCGTGAACTTCCCGCGCCGCGGTATCGGCGACGGGACCATCGTGAAGATCAACCAGTGGTCGCTCGCCAACGGCTGCACCCTCTTCGAGGCGCTGGGGCGGGTGGAGGAGATCGAGGGGGTGCCGCTCGCGGTGAAGGAGAAGGTCTTCCTCTTCCACCGTCTTCTGTGCGAGGAGGGGCGTCGTTTTCGCCACGGGGAAGGGCTCGCGTACAAGGCGGGCGAGCTCTTCAAGCGCCTGGGGCTGGAGGACGAGATTTACCGCACCGTGGATGACGGAGCCGTTGCCCGGCGCAAGGTGGAAAACGTCGGCGAGATCGTGAATTCGCTCGCCGCTTACGAGGGGAGAACGCGCGAGGCAACACTGGCCGGCTTCCTTGAGAAGGTCTCCCTCATGGATGAGGACCGCTTCGGCTCCAAGGAGAAGAATACGGATCGGGACGCGGTGATCCTCATGTCGCTTCACTCCAGCAAAGGGCTGGAATTTCCCCATGTGTTCCTCGCGGGGCTTGAGGAAGGGATACTTCCCCACAAGCGCTCCGTGGAGGAGGATGACACCATCGACGAGGAGAGGCGCCTGTGCTACGTGGGCATTACGCGGGCCCGGCGGCATCTCACCATCACCCGTTGTCTACAGCGCAAGAAATACGGCAAGCTCGAAGAGCGCGAGCCCTCCCGCTTCCTCGCCGAGATCCCCGACCACCTCGTCAATATCCAGAAGGGGGAGATGGCAAAGGCCCAGACTGCGGAGGAATCGGAGAAGATGGCGAGCGATTTTTTTGCCCGCATGCGCAGTATGCTGGGCTGATACGCTTCTTTGCGCTTGCTGCCCCGGAACAAATCCTCTAGAATTATATATTCAGCTTTCCGAGGGTTCTTGCGAACAGATGGAGCTTACCATGACCGATGTCGACCCTTCTCCAAGCACGTCTTTCGCCATTTCCTTCGGTATGGTGGCTCTCGCGGGACTTTATGTGACGAGCCGGCACAGCTACCTCCTCTTCCATTCCCTCATCGAGATGTTTTCCGTCGTCATCGCCTGCGGAATCTTCGCCATTGCCTGGAATTCCCGCCGCATCATGGCGAACAACTACTTTCTTTTTGTCGGCATCGCCTCGCTGTTCGTCGGCGGTATCGACCTTCTTCACACCCTCTCCTACAAGGGGATGGGGGTCTTTCCCGGCAACAGTCCCAACCTCCCCACCCAATTCTGGATCGTGGCCCGCTACCTGCAGAGCTTCTCCCTTCTTGTTGCGCCCTTCCTACTCGGTCGACGGCTACGCGCGAGTCTCGCCATGATGGTTTTCGCCGTCGCCACGTCGCTCCTCATCCTAGCCGTCTTTGGCGGGTTTTTCCCTGACTGTTTCGTGGCAGGGCAGGGACTCACGGCGTTCAAGAAGGGGAGCGAGTATGTGATCTGCCTCACACTCTGCGCCGCCCTCGTGTGCATGCGGCGCAGGATGCGGTCCTTCGACCCGGGGGTGGTGAACCTCATGTCGGTGGCCATTGCCCTCTTCATTGCCTCCGAGCTCTCTTTCACTCTCTATACCGACGTTTACGGCATCGCCAACATGACGGGGCACCTGCTGAAGTTCGTGGGTTTTTTCCTGGTCTACAAGGCTCTCATCGAAACCGGCCTCGTACGCCCCTACGACCTGCTCTTCCGGGAGCTGAAGGAGAGCGAGGAGAGTTACCGCGCGCTGTACATCGAGCGGCGGGAGGCGGCGCAACAGGTCGAAGAGCTCAACGCCGAGCTGGCGGTCCGTGCCGAAGACCTGGAAGAGTCCAACTGCCAGCTGGAAAACGCCCTCGTAGGGCTGGAAGCTGTCAATCATGAGCTGGAAGCGGCCAACCGTGAGCTTGAAGCATTCAACTACACGGTATCCCACGACCTGCGCGGTCCTCTGACTGCCATTGCCGGTTTCAGCCAGATACTCCTTGATGCCCGCCATGAGCGTCTCGACACCGAGTCCCGGGAATTCGTCGTTTCCATTGTACATGCAGCCCGGCGGATGGAGCAGTTGATTACCACACTGCTCGATTTTTCCCGCCTGTCGAGACACGAGGTCATACGCACATCGGTGGATTTGAGCGCTCTTGCCACCCTCGTGGCGGCTGACGTGCGCTCCAAAGCCCCGGAACGCATGGTCCTGTTTGCTATCCAGGAGGGGCTTCATTGCCACGGCGATGCCAAGCTCCTCAAGGTGGTGCTGGATAACCTCATGGGCAACGCCTGGAAGTACACGGCCAGGCGCGAGGATGCCCTCATTCGGGTGGGGCAGATCGCGAAGGACGGAGTGTCGGCTTTTTTCGTCTGCGACAATGGCACCGGCTTTGAAATGGCCAGGGCCGACCAGCTCTTTGCCCCGTTTCAGCGCCTCCACGACGCAGAGGAGTTCGAGGGGTACGGTGTCGGGCTCGCCACGGTGCGCCGGATCATCGAGCGCCATGGCGGCCGGGTTTGGGCGGAAGGCGTTCCGGGAGAAGGGGCAACATTCTATTTCACGGTTGGATGACGGCCGCACGGCGGCGACGAGCTTTCTTGCGAAGGGGAGGTAGTGGATGAACGCCATGGCGAAACGACGCAATTCGGGTATAACTCTCGTGGGAGACCTCCCCTGGGGAAGTCATTTCTGCCAGTTCTACCAGACCAAGAAGGACCTTCTCGACATCCTCGTCCCCTATTACCGGGCCGGGCTGGAAAGCAACGAACTGTGCGTCTGGGTCACGTCGGATTTCTTCACCACGCAGGAAGCTCTCTTGGCCATGGAGAAAGGCGTGCCCGGCTTTCAGGGGTATCTTGCCAAGAAGCAGATAGAGATATTCCCCTACACGGACTGGTATCTCAAAGGCGGGAGCTTCGACCTGAAGAGAACGCTCGCCATGTGGATGCAAAAACATGACGAGGCGCTCTGCCGCGGATTCGACGGGATGCGGGTCAGCGGGACACCCTACTGGCTCGACAACAAGAAGGACTGGGACGATTTCACCTGCTACGAAGCCGAGATCAACAACGTCATCGGCGGCACCAGGCTGCTGGTGCTCTGCTCCTATTCGCTTGAAAAGTGCGGCGTGGCGGAGATCCTGGATGTGGTGAAGAACCATGAGTTTGCCCTCGCCATGAGCCAGGGGGTGTGGCAGATCGTGAGAATGCCTGGGGCCCATGCCCGCCACGGCGGCAACGAACACCGGGGAGCGTAACACGATGCGGTGCGAACAGAGAAAAACGGGCCTCCCCCTCATCGGCGATCTGCCGTGGGGAAGCCATTTCTGCCAGTTTTACCAGAACGCCGAGGAGCTTCTTGATGTGCTGCTCCCCTATTTCAGGGCCGGGCTGGAGAACAACGAGCTCTGCATCTGGGTAACCGCCGGGGTGCCGGGCGAAGATGATGCGCTGAAGTCCCTGGCCGAGGCGGCACCGGATGTCGTCGACAGTACACGGAAGGGGCAACTGGAGATGATCCCCTACGGCCGGTGGCGAGCCATGGGTGAGTCGACGCGGGGCGCGGTCGATGCCCTGGTCGACAGAGCCGTAAACGGTGGCTTCGATGGGCTTCGGCTTGTCCGTGGTGCCTTTCGCGATAAGGAGGGAGACCTGCGTTTCATCGACCGCGAGCGGGAAGCCGTGGGAGGCAACAATGTGCTTGCCCTCTTTACGTATCCGCGTGGCGAATTCGACGCCCTCGGGCTCATGGAGGTCGTAAGGAACCACCGGTGTGCCCTCGTCAGCAACGCGGGGACCTGGGAGGTTATCGAGAGCACGGAAGCACGGACCGTGAGGGATGAGCTGAAAAGAAGCTCGGAGAAGCTGAAATCGCTTTTCAGCAACATGTCCGAGGGGCTTGCGTATAACCGCATTGTCCTGGATGCCGAAGGAAAGCCGTGCGACTTTATTCTTCTGGAGGTGAACGAAGCCTTCGAGCGGATTCTCGGACTTTCCGCTCAGGATGTTATCGGCAGGAGAATCACGGAAGCCCTCCCGGGCATAGAGAATGACAAGGTGGCCTGGATCGGGAAATTCGGGGATGTGGCCCTGACGGGCAGTCCTGTTCAGTTCGAGAGCTTCTCGGAACTGCTCCGAAGGTGGTTCTCGGTCTCCGCCTTCTGTCCGAGCCGCGGCTATTTTGCCTTGATGTTCAGCGACATCACCGAGCGCAAGCGGGCCGAGGAGGCGCTGCACCGCAGCAACGCGCGACTCGATCTGCTGGCCGATACCGCTGGCACGTTGCTCGTGAGCGACTCGCCGCAGAAGACCGTGGAGGATCTCTGCCAGAAGGTGATGGCCTATCTCGAGTGCGACGTCTTCTTCAACTTCGTTACGGTCGAGGGTGGGAAGCGCCTGCGCCTCAACGCCTGTGCCGGCATCCCGGCCGCAGAGGCGGAGCCCATCGAATGGCTCGATTCCGGAGTCGCGGTCTGCGGCTGTGCGGCGCGGGATGCCTGTCGCATCGTCACCGAGAATATTCAGGAGACGCCGGACCCACGCACAGAGCTGGTGAAGTCGTACGGTGTCCGCGCGTATGCCTGCCATCCCCTGATGTCGCACGGGCTCGTGATCGGTACGCTCGCCTGCGGCACGCGAACGAGGGACGTTTTCACCGACGACGACCTGGCGCTCATGAAGGTTGTGGCCGACCAGGTCGCCATTGCCATGGAACGCAAGCGAAGCGAAGAGGACCTGCGGCGGGCTCACGATGAACTGGAGCAACGGGTGCGGGAGCGGACGGAAGAGCTGGCCAGCACCATCGAGACTCTGCTGGGAGAAATGTCGGAACGGGAGCGGGCCGAGGAGGCGCTGCGCCAAGAGACGCTGGAGAGGCTGCGGACCGTGGAGGCCCTGCGGGAGAAGGAGCAGCTTCTCATGCATCAGAGCCGGCTGGCGGCCATGGGAGAAATGATCAACAATATCGCCCACCAGTGGCGCCAACCGCTGAACCTTCTCGGACTCGTCATCCAGGAGCTCCCTCTGAAGTATGAGATGGGCGATTTTACCCGGGAATACCTGGAAGCACGCTCGGCCATGGCGAATGAGTTGGTCCGGCACATGTCCCGAACCATCGACGACTTCCGCAACTTCTTCAGGCCTGACAAGGAGAAGGTGGATTTCAGCGTCAACGAGGTCGTCAACAAGACGCTGTCTCTCGTGGAGGAGAGTTTCAGAAACAATAATATTGCCGTCGAAGTGGCGATGAGCGGGAACCCGGTTATCAACGGCTATCCCAATGAATATTCCCAGGTGCTCCTCAATGTGCTCATGAATGCCAAGGATGCTTATGGCGAACGAAACGTGCCGCCGCCGCGGCTCGTGACGGTGACGAGCGGCACCGAGAACGGCAGGGCTTTCGTGGCCATAGCCGACAATGCCGGTGGCATCCCGGCCGGTATCATGGATAAGATCTTCGACCCCTATTTCACCACCAAGGGGCCGGACAAGGGTACCGGCGTCGGCCTGTTCATGGCGAGGACCATCATCGGCATGAGCATGAACGGGAGCATCACCGCACGCAACACGGGCGTCGGCGCGGAATTCAGGATTGAGGTCTGATATGGTACTGTCGCGTCGGAACAGGTCGAAAATATCGCTGCTGTACGTGGAGGATTCCCCGGTCGCCCGGGAGATGCTCGGCAGCGTCATCACGATGAAATTCCCCGGGGTCGAGCTGCGCCTGGCTGAAAACGGCAAAGCCGGCCTGGAGTCGTTCCGGGAGGCCGGCGCCGATATTGTCCTCTCCGACGTGAGCATGCCGGTCATGAGCGGCATCGAGATGGCGAAGGAAATCCGCACCCTCGACGTTACGGTTCCCATCATCCTCCTCACGGCCCACAACGACACCCAGTTTCTCATCGATGCCATCAGGGCCGGCGTGAACCGCTACGTAATGAAGCCCGTGGAGCATAGCCAGCTCTTCGAGGCGATCAACGAGGGGATTAGCCGGGTGAACCTGGAGAGGCAGGTGAAAGAGCAGCAGGAGGAGCTCCTCCTGGCCAAGGAGGAGCTGGAACATCGGGTGGAAGAGCGGACCGCCGAACTCGCACGGACAGTGGAGGCCCTCCAGACGGAAGCCCTGGAGCGCCGGGAAGCGGAGCGGGACCTCATGGCATCGGAGCGAAAATTCCGCTCCATTTTCGAGGATTCGAAAGACGCCATTTTCATTATGGGGGCGGACGGGCGGGTGCGCGACGTAAACCCCGCCGGGTGCGAGATACTCGGCTACTCGCGCGAAGAGATTCTCAATGTCGACGCTGCCAGCCTCTACTGCAGCCCCGGCGAGCGGGAGTGCTACCGCCGCAAGCTCTACGACAAGGGGTATGTGAAGGATTACGAGCTCAAGCTGAGGAAGAAGAGCGGCGACGAGCTCTACATCCTGGCCACTGCTGCGGTCATCCGTGACGAGCGGGGAGAGATTGTGGGCGACCAGGGCATAGCCCATGACATCACCGAGCGCCGGCGGCTGGAGCAACAGCTCCTCCAGTCGCAGAAAATGGAGTCGGTGGGTCTCCTGGCCGGCGGTGTGGCCCACGACTTCAATAACCTCATGACCGCGGTATTGGGATACAGCCAGATTCTCAAGGAGAATCTCCCGGCGGGCGACGATATGGCCGGTAGCTGCCTCGACCAGGTAATCGCGGCGGCGGGACGTGCCACGGAACTCACACGCAATCTGCTTGCCTTCAGCCGCAAGCAGATCATCAACCCGAAGCCCGTTCAGGTGAACGACATCATCATCAACCTCGCCAAGCTCCTCACGCGAGTCATCGGCGAGGATATCGAGCTCACGACGAGTCTTGCGAGCAGGCACCTCGTGGTCATGGCCGACAGCGGCCAGATCGACCAGGTTCTGATCAATCTCGCCACCAACGCGCGGGACGCCATGCCCGGCGGCGGAAAACTCCGCATCACGACGCAGCGTGTGGAACTTGGCGACGAAGAGGCAAAACGGCTGGCCCTCGACGCCGGCGGGGGGTACGCCACCATCTCCGTCCGCGACAGCGGCACGGGCATGAATGCGGCCACGAAGGAGAGGATCTTCGAGCCGTTCTTCACCACCAAGGAAGTGGGCAAGGGAACCGGCCTCGGCCTTTCCATCATCTACGGCATCGTGAAACAGCACAACGGGACCGTCACCGTGGAGAGCGAGCCGGGGAAGGGCGCTACGTTTACGGTCTATCTCCCGCTCTACGCCGCGGCACTGCCGGTGGTGGATGCGGAGGTTGAGCTGCCTCCTCCCTGCGGAACCGAGACTCTTCTCGTGGCCGAGGACGACATGATGGTTCGTACCTACGTCAAGAAACTCCTCGAGCTGGCCGGCTATAACGTCATCACTGCCCAGAACGGCGAGGATGCCCTGGAGCAGTTCCGGGAAAACCGGCACGGCATTGCCCTTGTTCTCTGCGACGTGGTCATGCCGAGGATGAACGGGCGAGAAGTCTTCGATGAGGCCCGGCGCATGATGCCGCAGGTAAAATTCATCTTCATGAGCGGCTACAACGACGAGATCATCCACAACAAGGGGGTGCTGGAAGGAGGGATCGACTTCCTCATGAAGCCGTTGGAGCGCAGGGATTTACTCAAGAAGGTGCGCGAGGTTCTCGATCGGGAGTAGGGAAGCGAAACAGATAGGGAAAGAAAGGGCGATCGTCAAGATCGCCCTTTCTTTTATTGGATGATGATTCTGTCTTACTCGCCTGCCGGCGCGGCCGGCTTCTTCCTGCGTGGCCGCCGGCGTTTCTTCTTCGCTTCGGCGCTGCCGGCCGCTTCGCCGGTCCTGGCGGCGCGGGGATGGGCGTGACTCTTGCCGTGGGTCTTGGCCTCAGGCTTCTGCTTCGGCTTCGTCCGTTTGTAGTCGTGGACGAAAATTTCATCCTCGGCCCACTCGGTGGGTATCTTCTGCTTGCAGTATTCTTCGATCGCCTCGATGTGGAAGGCTCCGTCCTCGTCGGCGAGCGAAATTGCCTTGCCCTCGGCGCCGGCCCGGGCGGTTCGGCCGATGCGGTGGACGTAGTCCTCGGAGTCCTGGGGGAGGTCGTAGTTGATGACGTGGGAAACCCCCTCGATGTGAAGGCCGCGGGAGGCAACGTCGGTGGCGATGAGGATCGGGAGTTTCCCTTCCTTGAAGTCCTCCAGGATGCGTAGGCGCTTCTTCTGCTCCACATCACCGGAGATCATCCGGCACGGGTAATCGTTGGCGTTGAGCCGGTCCTGGAGGAACTCGCACTCCTTCTTCGTGTTCACGAAGATCATGGTGCGCTCCATTCCCTCGCGTTTCAGAAGCCCCAGGAGGAGGGGAAATTTTTCCTTGCGCGCCACATGGTAGAGGACCTGGGTGACCCGTTCCGCCGTCATGGTTTCGGGGGTGACGGAAACTTTTTCCGGCAGGTTCATGAACTCGTAGGCGAGCTCCATGACCCGGGTGTTGAGCGTGGCGGAAAACAAGAGGTTCTGCCGCTTGTCGTAGTTCGGGAGCTTCCTCAGGATGTAGCGCAGGTCGGCTATGAACCCCATGTCGAACATGCGGTCCGCTTCATCGATGACCAGCGCTTCTATGCTTTTCAGAGAGTAGACTTTCTGCTTCAGGTAGTCGATCAGCCGGCCGGGCGTGCCGATTACCACGTCGGCACCTTCCTTGAGAGCGTTGCGCTGTTTCATGTAATCGACGCCGCCATAAATTGCCTGAATATTGAAGCCGCAATATTTGCCAAGGATCTGCGCATCCG
>DATDMX010000029.1:0-4140 GCA_036518575.1 Geobacteraceae bacterium
GAGGAGAACCTCGTCCTTTTTCAGGCGGCGGATGACGCACGACTCGAGAATCCCCTCGACAGACTCGATGGGAACCGATTTGAAGAGCTGGAGTTTTTCCAGCTCCCTCGGATTGGGTTTTGTAAGGATATCGAACATAGGCTACGCCTTCCAAACCATGCGAGATTGCGGCGTGGTCCACATGGATTTTGAGCACATTACCTTAAAACCTGGCAAATTGACAGCTTTATTCAGCAGCGCACGGGGCATCGGGAGGGAGGGGAAAAAGCTTGAGGAAGGGTCTTGAGGGGTAAAAGGCACCAAGGAACCGCCGGATTGGCAGAGGTTCCTTGGTGCCCGCTCAACCAGAATCAGTACGCCTGTTTGTCGGCGAGTACGTCCTCGCCCGTCACGGGAGCGCGGAAGATCCGGTACGCCCAGATCTTGTAAGCAATGACGATGGGGACAAAGATGAAGGCGACAGCAGTCATAATTTTCAGCGTGTAGGTGCTCGATGACGAGTTGAAGATGGTGAGACTAGCCGTCGGGTCGATACTCGACGGAATGAGGTTGGGGAAAAGGCCCGTAACCCCGGTGAACACGACAAATACGATGGTCACGCAGGAGAAGGCAAAGGCTTTGTAGAGTGCCCCTTTCGCACAGAAGACCTTGACGAGCACGAGAGACACGACAGCCACGGCCGGAACGATGAGTAGAACAGGCACTTTCAGGTAGTTATCGTAGAGCTTCGTGGCAAAAGCCGTGTAACCGAGGAACGCAACCGCCACGACGAGGAGGGGCACCCAAAGCTTGCCGGCCATCGTGGCAGCCCGCGTGCTCAGCTCGCCGGTGGTCTTGATAGAGGCGTAAAGGGCGCCATGAACCGCAAAGAGCAGCACGAAGAGAACGCCGGTCACAAGCCCGTAGGGGTTAAGAAGCGAGATAAGGGAGCCATGGTAGCCGGCCGAGTCCATGGCCAGCCCTTTGAAGATATTGCCGAAGGCGACACCGAAAAGGAGCGCCGGCACGAAGCTCGAAACGATGATGGCCGTATCCCAGGCCCCTTTCCAGGAGATATTATCCACCTTGCCACGGAACTCGAAGGAAACCCCGCGCACGATGAGCGCGAACAGAAGGAGGAGAAGCGCCGTGTAGAGATAGCTGAACATCAGGGCATAGGTTGTGGGGAAAGCGGCGAAGGTCGCCCCGCCGGCGGTAAGGAGCCAGACTTCATTACCATCCCACACCGGCCCCAGCGTGTTGATGAGGACCCTCTTCTCCGTGTCGTTCTTTGCCAGGAAGCCGGAGAGAAAACCCGTG
Source organism: Geobacteraceae bacterium (assembly GCA_036518575.1). GTDB lineage: Bacteria > Desulfobacterota > Desulfuromonadia > Geobacterales > Geobacteraceae > DATDMX01. Next base: position 1,300 of record DATDMX010000029.1, read on the forward strand.
CCGAGAACGAATCCGTCAAGCATGAAGTAGACCGCCCAGAGGACGCCCCAGAGTACAAACCAGATTACCTGAAATTCCATGGCTTAGCCCCTCCCCTGCGTTTTGATGATACCCGACAGATCGTCGTCCGGCCCCTGCTTGGCGTACTTGTTCAAGAGGTAGATATCGATGGCACCGAGTCCGCCGTAGAGGAGCACGAAGCCAATGAGGGATGCCAGAACCTGGGGTGTCGTGATGGCCTTAGAGACAGCATCCGTCGTCTTGAGAACGCCATAGACAATCCACGGCTGACGCCCCACTTCAGCGACGATCCAGCCGAGCTGATTGGCGAGGTAGGGAAGCGGGATGACAAAGACGAGGATGCTCAGGAAGAGCCGGTACTCCTCGAGATTCTTCTTGCGGGAGAGATACAGTGCCACGATGCACGACAGGATGAAGAAGAAGCCGAGCCCGACCATGAGGCGGAAGCTCAGATACGTCGGTGTGACAGGAGGCCGGAGCTCGGGGGGGAACGCCTTCAGGCCCTTCACTTCGGCGTTCGGGTCATGGAAGGCGAGCATGCTCACCATGTTGGGGATGCAGAGTCCTTCGATGGAGTTGCACTCTTTCTTTACGTCCGGCAGAAGAAGCAGGTTCATGCCGACGCCACGCTGCGTCTCCCAGAGCGATTCCATGGCAGCGAACTTGGTCGGCTGGGTCTTTGCCACCTCGACGGCGTGAAAGTCGCCGATGAGGGCAACGAGAATGGTGGAAACGAGGCCGAACACGGCCGCCTGCCTGAAGGAGCGCTTGAAGAAGTCAATTTCGTTCTTCCGCAGAAGGTGCCAGGCCGAAACGCCGAGGACGAAGAAGGCAGCCACCGTGTAGCCCGAGACGATCTGGTGGCCGAACTTGATCAGGCCGTAGGGATTGGTCACCACTGCCAGGAAGTCCACCATTTCTGCCCGTCCGTTTTTCAGCACGAAACCGACCGGTTTCTGCATCCAGGCGTTGGCGAGCAGGATCCAGAGGCCTGAGAGGTTCGTGGCAACAGCGACAATCCATATGGCTGCGGCATGCATCGGTTTGGAAATCTTCTTCCAGCCGAAGATCCAGACCCCGATAAAGACCGACTCGAGGAAGAAGGCGACTGTCGCTTCGATTGCCAGTGGCGCCCCGAAAATATCACCGACATACTTGGAGTACTCCGCCCAGTTCATGCCGAACTGGAACTCCATAGTAATCCCGGTTACGACGCCGAGGGCGAAGTTGATGAGGAAAAGCTTTCCCCAGAACTTCGCCATGCGAAGCCACAGTTCGTCCCCCGAGAGGACATACCGCGTCTCCATCCAGGCGACCATCATGGAAAGCCCCAGCGTGAGCGGCACGAAAATGAAGTGAAACATGCTCGTCACCGCAAACTGCAGCCTGCTCAAGGTTACCACGTCCATCTGTTTCCTCCTTTGTTTTTTTGTTGCTCGTGTTGCGTGCTCGGGTCTATGAAAAGTATATAATCTTTTTACCTGTCGTCACGGCGGCCGATGATTTTGATGTGCCGGCAAAACCGTTAGAAAACACATACAAGATCCTTTTTATCCTTTATTCGGACAAAAAAATTTAGGCGTTTTTGCGCTGCGCCAGGTCCTCGATGGTGACACTGTCGAGGATCTGTACAACCTGCCCCTGAACCTTGCGCCAAACCGGATGAACAAGGCAGCTGGTGCCCCGGTCGCACTCAGCTTCGGAAATGAGGCAACGGTTGGGAAGGATCGGCCCTTCGACCGCTTCCACCACCTCACGCAGGGTGATCCGTCCAGCCGGCCGGCCGAGGGTAAAACCGCCACCCGTACCGCGATACGAATTAACGATACCGAGCTTGGCGAAGCTCTGCAGAATCTTGGCCAGGAAGGTCTGGGGCACCTTGGCCGCTTCAGCGATCTCGCTGATGAGAATCATCTTCCCCGGCGGCTGCTGGGCCAGATAAATAACGCCTCTGATTGCATATTCCCCTTTACGGGTGAGTTCCATCATATAAAGCACCTTTAAGACAAATTTAGTCTTTTTATACCGCACCACGAAAAATGTGTCAAGAAGAAAAATGAAGAAAAAATTATTTACGGAAAAATTGGCACCCATCCATGATGTTTGAGAACAAAAAAAGTCGCCTGTGCCGACACTTCGTCGGTACAGGCGACTTTTGACAGCAGACGGGAAACCACGATAGAAGCTACTGCCCCCCGAGCTCCCTCGCCAGATACTCCCGCCACTCCTTCTCCACCTGCTGATAGTCGAGGCCGAAATCGCCGAGCCCCTTCGCCACGGCGGCGGCAATCGGCATGCCGCTTCCCAGATTCACGAGAATCTCCTTGATCTTGTACCAGCCGTAGGTGGATGCCATGAAATTGACGATGGAATACGACTCCTCGTAGGCGAGCTGTGCCTGTTTGCCGGAGAAGCCCATGAAGCCGCCCTCAAGGGCGGCAAACGTGTGGAGGGTTCCGTTCCTGAAAGCCTTGCCGATCTCCTGAAGAGGGGGGTTATTCTCTTTGCGCCCCTCGATTTCCGCAAGCCCCTCATTGAGCCAGGTGGGGCAGTTGCCATTGACAATGTCCCGCACCACCACATGAGTGTACTCGTGGAAAAGCACGGCCCGCAGCTGCTCACCCAGCTCCGTCGCCCCCCCGATGGGCAGACGTATCTTGCCGTCGTAAAGCCCGCCGGACCAGTCGGGACTAGCCGTCACCGTCCGGTAGTCCTTCTTCGTGTAGAGTATGACCGGAATGCGGGCCGAGGGGAACTGATCGAGGTCGGAGCCTACACGGTTGTAGGCGCTCTCGAGGGTGTCGAGAACGCTGTCGGCAA
>DATDMX010000030.1:0-4488 GCA_036518575.1 Geobacteraceae bacterium
TTTTCTTCCTTGCAGGCAGTGATGACATACACCGGATTGTGCGCCTCGAACATCTTGTACTCGGTGAGGCCCCGGGTCTTGGCGACGTTGATGCAGGTCGCCTCCACGGTGTAACCATGGTCTTCGAGGAATTCCACCGCCTTGGTGAGGGTGTCGAGGGTGACGGCGTTCAAGACGATGAGCCCGTCGGAGCGCAGCCGCCGGTCGACGGCATCGATGATCTCTTCGAGCATCCCTCCGGAGCCGCCGATGAAGACACGGTCCGGGTCGGGGAGGTCGTCGAAGCCTTCCGGTGCCAGCCCTTCCACGAGGACCACGTTGCGCGCGTTGAACTTCTTCAGGTTGTCGCGGACGAAAACGAGGTACTGGGGGTTCTTCTCCAGGGCGAACACCTTGCCGTTGGGCATAAGGTTCGCCGCCTCGATGGAGACCGAGCCCGACCCCGCGCCCACATCCCACATGACGAGGTCGTCCTGAAGCTGGAGCTTGGCCAGGGTGACGGCCCTCACCTCCATCTTGGTGATGAGCTTCTTGGCCGTGGCGTACTCGTCATCGTCGATGCCGATGAGGGGGAAGCTTTCCAGGTTGGGTTCCCACACCTTGATGAGGATGAGGATGTTCAGGGGCGAGGCTTTCATCTCCGCAAGCCCCTTCACGTCGGTCTTGGTGAACTTCTCGGTGGAAAGTCCCAGATCCTCGCACAGCCAGGCGTCGTAGCCCTCCGCCCCCCGCGCCATGAGCTCCCGGGCGATGACCGCCGGCGTGTTGACGTTGTCGGTGAGGACCGCCGCCTTCTCGGCCGCAGCGATCCGGTCCACCGCCCCCTTGAGGCCCCGGCCATGGACGGAGACGAAGATGGCGTCGTCCCACGGCTCCTTGATACGGGCGAAGGCATACTGCACGCTCGTCACATTGGGGAAGATCTCGATCCGCTCCTTGGGGAGGTTACGCAGGAGAAACCTGGCCACGCCGAAGAAATTCGGGTCCCCCGAGCCGAGCACCACGACCCGCTTCTGCGTGCTCTTGAGGAAATCGAGCATGATGGAGAGATCCCCCAGCACCATCTTTTTCCCCTTGAAGTCGGGAAAGATGTCGAGATGGCGCTGATGACCGATGAGGACCTCGGCATCGTTAATGACCTCGAGCGCCCGGGCGCCGAACCCCTCCCAACCCTCGATTCCCGCACCGACCAGATAGACCTTCTCTTCCGCCATGGCATTCTCCTTATGGAATCCCGGTAGCGTACCCGGTTGTTGTGTCAATGATAATAGTAGAGCACTTCACCATCGTAGCCTGCTAGAAAAACCTCGAATGCGCCCCCCGGCGCCAGCCGCTCGGCAAAAGCCCGTGCCCGCGAGGCGACGAGGGCGATAATCTCGTCTCTCCTCTCGCAATCGGAGAGCACCTCCCGGGCGGTGTTGGCGGCGGCCACCCGGCCGGCGAGGCCCGTGTCCCCCAACTCTTCCGTCACCCAGCCCGCGAGCGTGCCGAGGTCGAGGCTCGACGAGGCCACATGGGTCTGTTCGTGGCCGCAGGCGATCTTCAAGAGCTTCGCGAACTGGGCGGCAAGGACGACCCGCGCCACCCCGCGGCGCGCGCACGCACGCAGCGCGTAGCCCACGTGATCCCCCATCATGACGAACGCCTCTTCGGGAAAGCCTGCAGCCGCGGGCGTCATGAAGAGCCGCTGCGCTACGAGCTCGCTCGTGCGGCCGGTGGAGAGGACCACGCCGGGAGCGCCGCAGGCAAGCGCCACGTCGATGGCCGTGTCGATGGTCGAGGTCCAGGCCTCGACGGAAACCGGCCGAACGATGCCGGTGGTGCCGAGGATGGAAAGACCGCCGACGATGCCGAGACGGGCGTTCAGCGTCTTCTTTGCGAGCTCTTCCCCGTTGGGGATGCTGATGGTGACCCGCAGAGGACCGGAGGGGTGGCAGGCGGCAAAGACCTCATGCACGGCACCGCTGATCATGAGGCGCGGCACGGGATTGATGGCCCACTCGCCAACGGCCACGGCAAGGCCCGGCTTGGTCACCCGGCCGACCCCCTCCCCTCCCTCGATGACGATCTCCCGGCTAGCCCCCGTGTACCCCGGCTCCAGGAGCACCGCCGCATGGACGTGGGCACCGTTGGTGACATCGGGGTCGTCGCCGGCGTCCTTCACCACGTAGCAGCGGGCGCCGGCAGAAGTGAACTCCTGGCCGTGCAGGGGGAATCGGGCCGCCTCCCCCGCGGGAAGGACCAGCTCCACCTCGTCGACCCGCCGTTGGTCCCGCAGCATCTGTGCCGCCCCCTTGGCGGCAGCCGTGGCGCAGGCGCCGGTCGTGTAGCCGTATGTGAGCTTCTTTGTCGCCATGAAAAGTTGGCTTCCCACCATGAAACCGCGGCAAGGGCCGAAACGCTGCCGCAGATTCTAATGAATTTACCGGTGAATTACAAACAATAATTTACGCAATAGTACCAGAGAATTGCCCTGGTGAAACACGGTCATTATTCCCGTGAAATCGCGGCCTTAGACAGTGCCCTCTTCCGCCAGTCGCAGCAGGGCATTCACCACGGCCGCAGCCACGTTCGACCCCCCCTTGCGCCCCCGGCTCGTAATGAAGGCAACGCCCGGACACTCCGCTTCGAGGGCCACGAGGGCCTCCTTGCTCTCCGCCGCACCGACGAAGCCGACGGGAAGAGCCACCACGAGCGCCGGCCTCACCCCTTCCTCGCGCACGAGCCGCACGAGTTCGAAAAGGGCGGTGGGGGCATTGCCGATGATGAAGATGCCCCCCGGATTCTCGGCCGCTCCCCGGCGCATGGCAAGGAGCGAGCGGGTGACCCCGGTTTCCCGGGCCTGGCGGGCCACCTCGGGGTCGGCCACGAAGCAGGCCGTTGCGACGCCGAAGCGGGCGAGCCCCGCCTTGTTGATCCCCGCCAGCGCCATGGTGGTGTCGGTGACGAGGGGGCGTCCGGCGCGCAGAGCCTCAAGCCCGGCGGGAACCGCGCCGGCACTGAAGACCAGGGTGCGGGCATAGTCGAAATCGGCGCTCGTGTGAATGACACGCCGCACCACCGGCCACTCCAGGAGCGACCAGGGATGGGGTCCCACCTCGGCCTCGATGATGCGGAACGACTCGGCCTCGATCTCCTCGGGACGAAGGTGCACCGACATCAGTGCCACCCGGTCGCCGTCAGGCTCTCGGCGATCCTTTCCACCACCACCTCGGCGAGCTTGCGGTGGACGCCCAGATGGCGCCCCATTTCCATCTCCACCCCCGGGTGGCGAAGCCGTCCCTCTTCCAGCTCGGCCGGCAGGTCTTCGAGGACGTGGGCACCGAGATAGAGAAAGTAGGGGATGAGGAGAATACGCTGCGCCCCCTTCGCCACGCAGGTATCGATACCCGCCTGGATGTTGGGGAGATGCTGCTCGCGGAAGGCCACCTCGACGATCTCGAAGTCGGTCATGTTCTGCACGAGGGCGGCAATTTCGTGCACGGCGTCGTTGGCCTCGGCAATGCGGCTGCCGTGGGCCAGGAGAAGAATGGCTGTTTTCATGAACACTCCTTGTGAATGATTGCGACCTGGGCACGCCTGTGCCAAGCTGCTTGTGTACTAGTTTCTTTTCGACCCAGCGCCCCGGGCAAGTTCTGCCAGCCGGGCTGCCACGGCCGGCTCGTCCGGCCTCAGGGCCAGGGCCCGGCGCAGGGCATCCTCCGCCGCAGCCTTCTCCCCGGTGAGGAGGTAGTTTTCCCCGAGGGCAAACCAGCCGCCGAAGTTGCGCGGGTTCTGCCCCACGAGGGCGAGAAGATAGGGCCGTCCCTCGCGGGGGACCTGGAGGCGCTTGTAGAGGAGGCCGAGATTGAGGAGCGTATCCTCGTCCTGCGGGTAGAGCTCGTAGGCCCGCAGCGTGGCGGAGAGGGCCTGCGGGATGTAGCCGTCGGTCATGAGGGCGTGGCCGTAGCCAAGCCACGCCAGGCCGCATTCGGGCTCCACGGCGACCGCATGCCGCCAGAGGGTGGTGGCGTCCTGCCAGACCTTCGCCTGGCGGTGGGTAAGCCAGGGGAGCGCCAGAAAGAGGAGGAGCACGACGGCCACGGCGCCCCTGCGCCCCCAGGGAGCAATGGCGTCGGCGAGGCACGTCACCCCGCCCCCCATGAGGGCCGCAAACCCGAGAAGCGGGAAATAGAGGTAGCGGTCGTTCATGAGGGTCACGAGGGGGACGAGCTGCGCCACGGGCAGGATCGTGATGCCGGCCACGCCGAGCCAGGAGGCAAGGGGCCGGTTACGCCGGAAAAGCCAGATGCCGCTGGCGATGACGGCGAGGAGCACAAGGGTGGAGAGAAGGACCGCTGCGTCCGCGCTCTCCTTGAAGGGCTGGGCGTAGGCCGGCGAGAGGTGCCGCGGCCAGACGACCATTCCCAGGTAACGGACGAGGACCGGGACCATGGTGAGGAGGGTGGCACCGAAGCTCCCGCCCCAGTATTCCGACCGACCGCCACC
>DATDMX010000031.1:0-2423 GCA_036518575.1 Geobacteraceae bacterium
GATGCCGCCCCGGTTTGCCGAGAATGACGCCGGCAAGGGCTTGGCGCAGGGCGCCGTCGTCCTCGCCCCGCAGGAGGGGTTTCAGGTCGACCCCGTGCCCGGCGAAGAGACACCCCCGGGCGAGCCCCGCGGCCGTCACCCGGATGCGGTTGCAGCTGTCACAGAAATGCCCCGAGACCGGGGTGATGATGCCGATGGTGCCGCGGGCGCCGCCAATCCTGAAGTTTCTGGCCGGGCCGGCCATCTCGGCGCAGACCGCGGGGAGAAGCGGGAAGCGTGTGCCGATCCGCTCGAGAATGTGAGCGCCGCTCACGGCCAGCCGCTCCCACCCTTCCTCCCGGGTGGCCGGCATGTACTCGATGAAGCGCACCGTCCAGGGTTTCTCCAGGGTGAGGGCGGCGAAGTCGAGGATCTCGGCGTCGTTCACGCCGCGCATGACCACCATATTGATCTTCACCGGTGGAAATCCCGCCTTTTCGGCGGCGGCAATCCCGGCAAGGACCCGCTTGAGCTCGGCCCCGCGGGTGATGCGGGTAAAGGTGTCGGGGCGCAGGGAATCGAGGCTGATGTTGAGCCGCTGGACGCCGGCCCGACGAAGGGGGGCGGCCATCTCCTCCAGGAGAAGGCCGTTGGTGGTGAGGACCAGCTCCCGCAGGTCGGGAAGCCGGGAGAGGCGTTCCAGGAAGCCCGCCAACCCCTTCCTCACGAGGGGTTCGCCGCCGGTCACCCGAATCTTGCGGATGCCGAGGGAAACCGCCTCGTCTGCCACCCGCAGCAGCTCCTCGTAGCTCAGCATGTCGCCGTGGTCGAGTTTTTTCACCCCCGTCGCGGGCATGCAGTAGGAGCAACGCATGTTGCAGCGGTCGGTGACGGAAAGCCGCAGGTAGTTGATGCGTCTGCCATGTGAATCGGTAAGGTTCATCGTTTTTCCTCGGCCGATGCGGAATGCGAATCGAGCGTGTCGGCCGTTGTTGTGTTTACAAAAGGCAAGATCGGTACCAAGCCCGTGAGGCGGAGAGGAAAAAGGGTCGATGAGTCGCGCGTAACATGGCGTATTTACGAGATGATTTGCGAATGAGAGGGGCCGTTGGCGGTGCAAGTCTCGGCGAAGGAAGGGAGGGCGGCGGTGCTTCCGGCTGTTCCAGGATGTGACACAATTCCACAATGGAACAAATAATTGTTCCATTGTGGAGCGTTTTGTGGTGCTCCGGGTGTGGCGGCAGGGTGGTCTCTCCCGGCAGCAAGGTGGCGAGAAGCACGCCGCTCAGCCAGTCATGCGGGTTTGCACGGCATTGGCATACGGATTGATATATCAGGAATCAAAACCTTGTTTGAAAATTCTGCATACGCAAAGGGGGAGCGATAGAGGAAGTAAACGTCAGCGGACACTGCCGCGGGCGGCAAGGTAGAAGCAGTAACCATTGTTCGGCATCACAAAACCACTATTAAGAAAAAGGAGAACGTATCATGGCATTGGCAGATCAGACTTTCGGATTCTTTATTCCCACCGTGTCCCTCATGGGCGTTGGCTGCTCGAAAGAGACCGGCGCACAGGCCAAGGCGCTCGGCGCCACCAAGCTTCTCATCGTCACCGACGCCGGCCTGTCGAAGATGGGCGTGGCTGACAAGATCAAGGCCCAGCTGGAAGAGGCGGGACTTCAGGCGGTCATCTTCGACGGCGCCGAGCCCAACCCCACCGACACCAACGTCCACGACGGCGTGAAGGTTTACCAGGACAACAAGTGCGACGGCATCGTGTCGCTCGGCGGCGGCAGCTCTCACGACTGCGCCAAGGGTGTTGGTCTCGTCATCGGCAACGGCGGCAACATCCGTGACTTCGAAGGGGTGAACAAATCCACGAAACCCATGCCCCCCTTCCTCGCCATCAACACCACCGCCGGCACCGCTTCCGAGATGACCCGCTTCTGCATTATCACCAACACCGATACCCACGTGAAGATGGCCATCGTCGACTGGCGTTGCACCCCGAACATCGCTATCAACGACCCGGTCCTCATGGTGGGCAAGCCAGCGGCCCTCACCGCCGCCACCGGCATGGACGCCCTCACCCACGCCGTGGAAGCGTATGTCTCCACCATCGCCACCCCCATCACCGACGCCTGCGCCATCAAGGCGATCGAGCTCGTCGCCGAGTACCTCGCCCCGGCTGTCGCCAACGGCCAGAACCTTGAGGCCCGCGACCGGATGGCCTACGCCGAGTATCTCGCCGGCATGGCCTTCAACAATGCGAGCCTGGGCTACGTCCACTCCATGGCCCACCAGCTGGGCGGCTTCTACAACCTCCCCCACGGCGTGTGCAACGCCATCCTCCTGCCGGCCGTCTCCGAGTACAACCTCATCGCCTGCCCCAAGCGCTTCGCCGACATCGCCGTGGCCCTGGGCGAGGACGTGACCGGTCTTGC